>DASTOO010000245.1:0-11563 GCA_035762505.1 Candidatus Krumholzibacteriia bacterium | reverse complement strand
GCTCGCGCTGGCGCGTGTTGATGCTGCCGCTTCCCGACCACGCCCCGTAGGATGCCTGCACCGCGAGCTTGTACTCATCGTCGGTCGTGGTCTCGGTCGTCGTCATGGCGTAGACCACCATGCGGCCGTAGGTGACCGACTGCACGTAGCAGGGGAGATTCCCCGGCCCCATCGTGCCCTGTTCGCGCTGGCGCTCGAAGTCGGCCTCCATGAGGTCGGGCGAGAAGAAGTCCGCCGGCTCCGCCTTCTCGTCGTCGGCGAAGGAGATCGTGTACATCGGCTGCAGCAGCTTCACCAGGACGCTGCGCCGCTTCACCGACGAAGACTGCGACAGCGATCCCGCCACCGAGCCGCTTGCGAGCACCGCGCTGTAGCGCACGCTCAACCCGGCGGAGAGCATGGCCTGCTGCACCGAGTACGCCGATTCCGCCTTGAAGTTAATCTGCGCCGGAACGACGTCCAGGTTGCCGATGCGGTCGTCCGCGTCGCGCTGGAGCGACGCGATGGCGTCCTGGATGGTCGAACTGCTCGGGTTCTCCACCGTGCGCGAGGGATCCTCGAGTGCCAGGTTGATGGAGAGCGAGAGCGGCGAGCGCTTGAGGCCGATCGTCGAGAGGGAACCGTCCTTCACGCCGTTTCCCTGGACGATCATACCCGGCTTCAACGCGGTGGCGTTGGCGCCGACCGCGATGATGTCGTCGAAGTTGCGCTTGAGGTCGTACTCGACGGCCTCGCAGCGGTAATACTGGTTGGCCTCGAAGTCCTCCTGGTCGCCGAGGTCGACGGGCGGCTCCTCCTGGTCGGATGGGACCTCCCAGTTGGGGAGGGAATTGACGAACTGGTTGACCTCCGCCGGGTCCACCGGGTCGGTGGAAATGACGGCGGGGTCGTCCTTGCCACACCCCGCGGCGAGCGCGAGCAGGGCGGCCAAGGCGATGAGGGGGCGTAACTTACGGCACATGGTCGAAACCTCCGGTCGTTCGGGCTTGTGGAGGAGGGCCGCGGAATCGGACCGCGGACCGGCCTCACCCGCTAACGCCGGAAAGGGAGGGGAAAGTGATAAGGGGGGCGATTCTCGTCGCGCCCCTTTTCACCGAACGAGGACGATGCTCCGTGTCGCGCGGAAGTTCTCCGCCTTCATTCGCAGGATGTACACGCCCGACGGCGCCAGCTGCCCCCGCTCGGTGCGACCGTCCCACCTGACATGATGCGTCCCCGCGGGCATCCAGGCGTCGGCCAACGACCGTACCCTCCGGCCGGACACGTCATAGACAGTCAACTCCACATGCGACTCGCGCGGAAGCTGGAAGAAGGCACCGGTCGCCGAGCTCGTCGGGTTGGGAAACCCGGCGCCGAGGGCGAATCCCGCGGACGGCGTCGGACGGGGGCGGACCGCCGTGGCGGACCCCTGGTTGATGAGGACCGAGACGGAGGCTCCGTCCCGGTTGCTGGCGATCAGGTCCGGGAACCCGTCGCCGTTGAGGTCCGCACCGATAACGCGTGAGGTGAAGGGGCCGGTCGCATGAGCCACGGGGGGACCGAAGGCCCCCGCGCCGTCGTTGATGAGCACGCCCACCTGGCTTGCGCTCGAGCCGGTCACCACGACGTCGGGCGCTCCGTCCACGTTCAGGTCGACGAGCGCCATGCGCGTGACTGACGACAACAGCACGCCGGGGTCATACGACAGGCCTCCGCCGAACGATCCCGATCCCTTGTTCAGGTAGACGCGGACCCCGTTCGCCACCTCAAGGAGGTCGGGCCCGTTCACGCCGTCGAGGTCGTCCACCGCGACCGCCGGAGTGGCGTTGTTATCCCCGTGAAACGCCGGTGCCAGCGAGAACGCGCCGTTCCCCGAGTTGAGAAGCACACGGGGTGCTCCCAGCGCGTAGATGAATGTGGTCACGAGATCGACGTCGCCGTCCCCGTCCACGTCTCCCGCCGCGAGCCCGCCGGCGACGGGACTGCTGGGAATGGCGTACTCCTTCGGTTTCCGGAAGCCCGCCCCGGCTTGCCCGGGGAAGACCGTGACCAGCCCTTCGTGCCCGAGTACGACGGCGATGTCGAGGTTCGAGTCCGTGTCGAAGTGCCCGAGCACGATATCGTCGGGCTGGCCGGGCGCGGGGCCGACGGGGACCGGAGAGGAGAACGCGCCGGTGCCATCATTGAGGAGCAGTGCAAGGAGCGACACCCCGCTCTGCATTCCCACCACGAGGTCGGGATCGCCGTCGCCGTCGGGGTCTCCGATGGCGATCGTGCGGGGCTGTCCTCCGGCGGGGTAGCGGACCTGTGCCGCGAATGTCCCGTCGCCGTGGTTGAAAAGGATAGAGACGTCTTGGGAGAGGATGTTCGCGCAGGCGATGTCGATGTCTCCGTCGCCGTCCAGGTCGGCGGCGGCGAGCCCGTTGGGCAGGCCTCCGACGGCGTACTGGACGTGGTCCGCCAGTGGGACCTGGGTCGCGGCCGCGGCGCCGGGCGATGCCAGCAGTACAAATCCAGCCACGAGCGGTGCAATGAGGCGGGACATGGGAACCTCCTTTTCAGGCAGGCACCCGGTGTTCATGCGGCGATGCGAGGCTCGGGGGCACCAACCCGCGGGTTAGTGACCGTCGGTGGCGGGGCAATAAACGCGGGAATCATACCATTGTCCACCGGGTGAATGACAGTCCCGGCGTAAGCACGTGGTGGTCAATGAGAAACGGCCGCCACGCACGTTAACGAAGGCGCTACCCGCGCGGCAGCGTGATCACGAACTCCGTGAACTCCCCGGGCTGCGATTCGACGCGCATCTCGCCGTGGTGCTCCTGCACCACGATGTCGTAGCTGATCGACAGGCCGAGCCCGGTGCCCTGGCCGGTGGGCTTGGTGGTGAAGAAGGGCGCGAAAATCTTGTCGCGGATAGCGGCCGGGATGCCGTCGCCGTTGTCGCGGACGCGGATCTCGACCTTCTCGCCGAGGTCGCGCGTGGCGACCAGCACGGCCGGCAGGAAGTCGCCCTTGAGTCGCCTGCCCTTCTCCATGGCGGCGTAGCAGGCGTTGTTGACCACGTTGACGAACACGCGGCTCAGGTCCTGCGGCACGACCGTGACCTCGCCCACCTTCTCGTCGTAGTCCTTGTTCAGCACGACGGTCGCCTCCGGGTCGCCCGCCTTCGTTCCCTGGAAGGCGAGACCGGCGAACTCGTCGAGGAGCGCATTGAGATTCAACTTCTCGCGCTCTCCCTTCTGCCCGCGGGAGTGCATGAGCATTCCCTCGACGATGTTGTTGGCCCGCTTGCCGTGCTCGTTGATGCGCTTCATGTTCTGCTCGAGATCGCCCAGGATCTCCTCGATGTAGCGCTGGGTCTCTTCGTCCAGCCTGTCCTTCTGCTTGTTGATGTCGTGCCGCAGGTCGTCCACGAGGTCGCCGGACAACTCGGCGAAGTTGTTCACGAAGTTGAGCGGGTTCCTGATCTCGTGCGCGATACCGGCGGTGAGTGCGCCCAGTGAGGCGAGTTTTTCCTGCACGATGAGCTGCTGCTGGGTGCGGATGATCTGCGCGTTCTTGTCTTCCAGCTCGACATTCTTCTCCTCGAGGGTCGTCGCCTGGGCGCGTACTTCCTGGGTCCGCTCTTCCACCACCACTTCCAGCATCTCGGCGCGCTTCTCGAGGGCGCGCACCCGGTACTGCTGTGTCACGACGGCGGCGCCCACCAGCACGCCGAGCTGGGCGAGGATGGCCCACCAGCGGAACCACAGCGGCGGACTCACGGAGAACCTGTGTCGCGCGGGCTCGCTCGCCCACACGCCGTCCCCGTTGTGCGCGGTCACTTCGAAGGTGTAGTTGCGCGCGAGGAAGAACGCGGGGAGGTTCGTATAGCGCGTCTTGATTTCCGACGTCTCCGCGGACCAGTCGCGGTCGTAGCCGGAGAGGCGCACCTTGTAGCGCACGCGCGTCTCCTTGGAGAAGGAGAGTGCGGCGTACTCGACGGCCAGCTCGTTGTTGCCGCGGCTGTCCTCGCGGAAGCGGAGGCCGCGGAAGGTCACCACGGGGGGAACCAGGTTGGGCTGGTCGCGCCCGGGCGTGTACAGCGAGAGCCCCTGCGCGCTCCCGAAGTAGATCGTCCCCTCGTCGGACGACGCCACCGATCCATAGAACCACACCTCGTTGCCGGCGAGGCCGTCCTGGCGCGTCACCGTGCGGCGCACCGCACGCGCGAGCGGATCAACCTCGCTCAGGCCGCCGTTGGTGCCGAGCCACAGGCTCCCGCCGGGCGCGAAGGTGAGGGCGGTGACGTTCGACGCGCCCAGGCCGTCCTCGCGCGTAAGCCGCATCGCGGAGCGGGGCGGCTCGCCTTCCAGAATGAAGAGCCCCACCGGCGTTCCCGCCCAGAGACGGCCGCCGTGCCACGCGATGGTCTCGATCTGGTTGGTCGGGGCGCCCTCGTCGCGCGACCACACGCGCTCGAAGAGCGGACTCACGATCTCATGGCCGAACGTGCCCGTGCCTTCGTCGGGCTGGAAGGGCACGGGCTCCTTCTCCGCCGCTTCGAACGCGGCCGCCGACATCGGCTCGATGCTCCGGAAGAGCCCCTGGTCGCGCGTGCCGATCCATACGCGGCCGGCGTCGTCCAGAGCGAGCGACTGGAACGCGGTGACGCGGAGCCCGCTCCGCTCGCGCAGCACGAACCATGCGCCGTTCACGCGGCAGAAGAGGTTCTGGAAGCCCGCGAGCCACAGGCTCTCGACGGGCCCATCCGGCCCCGTGATATCGAAGCGCCGGCACGCGTACACCGACGTGTTGCGGTAGCTCGCAACGGTCGCGGCGCGGTCGAAGAGACGCGTACGCGTGTGTCGCGGCGACGGCGGAGGCGCGGGCGCGCCCGCGAAGGAGATGCAGTTGATCCCGGAGGAAGTTCCGGCCCAGAGACGGCCCGCGTCGTCGAACACGAGCCCGTTGACCCAGTTGTTGCGCAGTCCATTGCTGGCGTCGATGATCGCCACCGGGCGATGGCCGCGGATGCACACGATGCCGCCCTCCGCGGTCCCGAGCCACAGTTCGGGTCGATTCGCGGCGAGCGACGGCGGGATGATGACGTTCACCGCTTGCGACGGGAGCACCGGCTCTTCGCCCGCGCGCGGGGCCGCGGTGTAGGTGAGAAACGCGCCGTAGTTGGACCGCAGCTTGGAGACGCCGCCCGATTGCGCGATCCACAGCGTTCCCTCGGTGTCCTGCATGATGTCGTGCACGTTGTCGCTGAGAAGCCCGTTGCTGCGCGTAATGAGGGCCGCGTCTTCCGGGTGGAGCGGATCGATGCGCAGCATGCCCGAGCCCTCGCTCGCCACCCAGAGGGTTGCGTCCGACGTGGCGCGGATCGAGACGATGTTGGATTCGAGATGCTGGCTCACGGGGACGGCGCGCGGCAGGGCGCCGCGCTGGTCCAGGCGCCACAGGAGGCCGTTCCGGCAGCCGCCCCACAGGACGCCCGCTCCCGTTTCGTGGAGCGCGTTGACGTTCTGGGCGGGGAGGCCGTGCGCTTCGGACAGAAACGTCGGGGCGCCGCCCTCGCGGCCGAACACGAGCACGCCGCCGCCGCCGATGCCCGCGCACACGGTGCCGTCGCGGCGGGCGACGAGGGCCCGCACCGTGGCGTTGCGGCCGTCGCCGTGGGTGTCGGTGCCGACGGTGTCGCACGCCACGCGGGTACGGCCGTCCTCGACGTGCACCCGGTAGCGGATGATGCCGTTGGCGGACGTTCCCGCCCACACCCGGCCGTCGAGGTCGACGGCAAGGCGGTTGCGGTTGATGACGGTCTCGGCCAGCGGGGTTCCGTCGATCTCCGAAACGAAGTGCGCCCGCTCGCCCGGCGCGTAGTCCTGCAGCGGCCGGTCCGAAACGATGAGCCCCGCGTTCGACCCCACCCACAGCCGGCCGTCGCGGTCTTCGACCAGCTCCCAGACGGCGAGGTCCTTCATGCCGTCGGCGGTGCCGTACGACTCGAGCGCGTGCCCGTCGTAGCGGACGATGCCAGAGGAAAAGATGACGAACCAGAGATACCCGAGGCGGTCCTGGTGGACCTTGTTGACCTCGGCGGAAGGAAGCGGGATGTAGTCGCTCGCGGGAGTGTAGTGCGCGAACGGCAACTCCTGCCCGGCCGCGACGCCGGGCAGGAGTGCCATGAGGAAGGTCAGGAGACCGCGTTGATATCGCGTCATTCTGCGGTCTGGTCCTCGAACGTGCTACTCGTCGCCGCCTCCGCCGCCCGTGCTGCCGTTCATCAGGCCGAGGAGCGTGGTCCCGCCCTCGTACGGGTTCAGCTTGTTCGTGCCGGTCCCGTAGGTGACGATCGACGTGGCGGACACCGGCTGCACGGCCAGCTCCTCACCCCATAGTAACAGAACTTCGTGCAGGTCTTCCTCACCCACGAGCGTGAGGCCGGCGACGTAGTTCAGCTCCGAGGTCAGCAGCTCTTTGAGGAAGAGGCCGAGGAAGTCGTTCTTGCTGTTGACCGACAGGATCGCCAACGCTTGCTGCAGCTCGCTGCCGGCGGTGAACTGGAACGGCACGGCGTTGCCGAACGCCTGCACCTGCTGCACGAAGGCCGCGACCTGTGCAGCCGTGTACGTGGGCTGGCCGCCCCCGCTGATCGCCGACTTGAGCTCCGACTTCCAGAAGCGCGCCGACTTGCCGGTCGACGTGAGCACGCCCGTGCTGAGATCGATGATCAGCTTGTCGGTCTGCGGCGCGAAGGAGAAGTTGTTGCCCGGCGAATCCGCGGACACCGTGAGGGCGAGGGACGTCGGGCTGAACGCCGTGAAGGACGCGTACAGGTCCTCGTTGAAGTCGCTCGCCGCCGTCGCCGCGGGGATGCTCACCGTGTAGCTGCCGGCCGCCACGAGGAACGCGTAGTCGCCGGAGGCGTCGGTGACGGTCGTGACCGAGGTGTTGCCGTCGGAGATGCTCACTGTGACGTTCGCGATGCCGGCTTCGACCGCCGAAAGCGCGCCGTCCTTGTCAGCGTCCACGAAGACCTTGCCGGTAACATGGCTGCCGGCGCAGGGACCGTAGACGTTGCCGATCGCGCTGGCGCCGCCTTCCGTCTTGGCTTCCGCGCGCACGATGCCGAGCGGCACGTCGCCGGGGAACGTGATCGAGTAGGTGCGGCCCGCGAAGTTGTCCTTCGCGACCGAGAGGTGCCACTCGATTCCGTAGATGCCGGACGACTGGTTGGTGTTGATGTTCGCGGACATTGTCGGGCTGTACGACGCGGGCGCCGGCGCGCAGGCTGGGAGCTCCACCGTAAAGTGGCTCAGGGACGGATCCACGCCGGTGCCGCGCACCGTGTACGTGAACGTCGTCTGGTCATTCGCATACGTCCGGCCGTCGAAGTGCACCGAGTAGTGATTGATGATGGTCTCGTCCGAGACGAACCCGGTCACCGTCACGACGGACGGCGAGAACGCGGGAACCGCCGGCGCGGTGCTGTCCGTCGGGGACTCCACTGCGCAGCCGCCTGCCACCAGTGCAACCAGTGCGAGCGAAGCCCGCGTGATGTTCTTCAATGACGCTATCATACTGTCTCCTTTGCGACGCCTTGCCCGCGTCGCTGACCTGTTACCTCATGAACCGCTGTAGCGTATCGCCAGACACGTAATGTCGTCGGACTGCGCCACCCCGTGTGAAAACGTGCGTACCGCTTCGATGACCTTCCCGACCGTCTCCTCCAGGGACGCGGTCGCAAGGCTCCGAAGCACCTCCTCCAACTTCTCCTCCCCGAACTCATTGTTGTCCTTGTCGAACGCCTCGGTGACGCCGTCGGAATAGACGAACACCGTGTCCCCCGGGCGGAGCGTGACCGAGCTCCGCGTATAGGGAAAGTTCTCCATGACGCCCACCGGCAGTCCGCCGGGGGCTTCAATGGCACGTACACCGTCCGCCGAGAGAATGTTGGGCGGATTGTGGCCGGCGTTGCAGAAATCCAGGACCCCGGTGCGCGTATCCAGCACGCCGTAGAAGACCGTCACGAACATGTGCGGGAGCGTGTCGACTGCCAGGATGCGGTTCACCGCGGCGATGCACGCGTCCGGCGCCAGCCCTTCCTGGCCGGAGCCGCGCAGCAGCGTGCGCGAGATGGCCATGAGCAGGGCCGCGGGCGTCCCCTTGCCGGAGACGTCGCCCACGAGAAAGCCCACCCGGTGCTCGTCCACCAGGAAGAAGTCATAGAGGTCGCCACCCACCTCGCGGGCGGGGACCATGCGCGCGAAGATGTCGAAGTCCTTCCGGTCGGGGAAGGGCGGGAACACCTGCGGGAGCATGGACGCCTGGATCTCGGCCGCGACGTTCAGCTCCAGCTCGATCGCGACGAGGCGGTCGCGAACGCGCAGCGCTTCCTTGAGCGTGGTGACTTCGCGGAGCGCCTTCTGGATGGTCGCCTCGAGGTCCTCCAGGTTGATGGGCTTGGTGACGAAGTCGAACGCGCCGCGGTTCATGGCGACGCGGATGTTCTCCATGTCACCGTATGCGGAGACCACGACGGCCTTGAGCGTCTCGGCCTTCAGTTCCTCGATCTTGCCGAGGAGTGTCAGGCCATCCATCTCAGGCATGTTGATATCCGTTAATACGAGATCGACATCCCCCAGGCTGCGGAGCTGCTCGATGGCATCCTTCCCGCTGCGGGCGAACGCAAAATTGAATTCGTTGTCGCGAATGGCGCGACGAAACTTCTGGCGGACGAGTTGCTCCAGATCGGGCTCGTCGTCGACCACGAGGATCTTGATCGGCATCGGACCTCTACTCCATGCCCCGTAGAAGTCCGGACGCGGCCGGTCCTCGTGGGGGCGGGGGAAACGGGACACAGGAAACAAAAGGATATCACTTATCCACAGGGCATGAACAGGGGGCATTATGGGGAAGTGGCGGTCTGACGGGAAGTTGAGGCCCCCATCCGTTTCTCATGGCCACGGCGGGCCGCGGCGGTATCGCCCCTGCGCCCCGCCCGACCGCGGCCCCCCGGGGTGGCTCATTTCTTGCCCCTTCCGGGTACGCGGGAGGTACCCATGAACACCAGATCGCTCCTTCTGATCGGCGCCGCGGCGCTGCTGACCCTGTCCTGCGCCAAGCGCACCCTCGTGGAGGTCCCGCCCCAGGTTGACCTCTACCCCTACAACCTGATTGGTGTCGTCCAGTTCACCTCGGAGAGCAAGGGGACCCTGGCCTCGTTCGCCACCCAGCGCTTCATCGAGGTCCTGCAGGAGGCCCAGCCGGGCGTCCGGGTGCTCGAGCTGGGAACGGCGGATGAGATCGTCCGGACCCTCGACCGGGACGACATGAACTTCCAGACGGTTCGGGCCATCGGGGAGCACTACGGTGTGGGGGCCGTCATCCTCGGGACGCTGGACGTCCAGGACGTCAAGCCGCGGGTCGACCTTCAGCACATGCTCACCACGGCGGGTGTCAGCGCCGACGTCACGGCCGCCCTGACGACGCGGCTCATGGAGACGACGCACGGCGCCACCGCGTGGACGCGGACGACCCGGGCCACGAGCACGGTCGCGCAGGTCGGGATGAGCGGCGGTGTGGTTCGCTTCGACGCGAAGGACCCGGAGCGCGTTTACGGCGCGATGGTCGACGGGCTGATCGCGGATCTCTCGCAGGACTTCCGCGTGACGTACGTGCGAAAGTAGAGGCGGATCCAGGCGGCGCGCCTCGCCGCCCCGTCCTACAGCGAGCGCAGGAACGCGAGCAGCGCGGCGCGGTCCGCCTCGGACAGGCTCACGAAGCGGTCGCGCGCCGCGGTCGCCTCGCCGCCGTGCAGGCGAACCGCTTCTTCGATGGTTTGCGCGCGTCCGTCGTGCAGGAACCGGGGCTTACCCTGCGCAATCTGCTCCGAGAATCGCAGTCCCATCAGGGGCTCGGTGCGGAACTCCGACGGCGTCGCCTCCCCGAAGCAAATGTCCGCCAGCTCCGGGCCCATGTCGTGGAGCAGGAGATCGGTGTACGCGGCCACCTTCCGGTAGCGAAGCGCCTTCACCGGGTGGTTGCCGGTCACGAGCACCGGCGCGTGACAACTCTGGCAGCCGACCTCGAAGAACACTTCCTTGCCGCGTTTGGCGGCCTTCGTCAGCGGGCGCGGCGACGGCGGCGCGAGGAAGCGCACGAAGTCGTCGAGCCGGTCGACCGCTTCCTGGTCGACCTCGGGCTCCTCGACGGGATCCACGCCGTCGGGAATGGGCGCACCGCCTATGGTTTCTTCGGTCGGCACCAGGGGGTTCGTGATCCCCTGTTCGATGACGAGCGCGCCCGCGTTGAACTCCCTCAGCGTCGGAACGAGCGCCTTGCGGCCGAACCTACCGAGGCGGCCGTCGAAAAACCGGTTGGGCCGGCCCGAGATGCCGTCCTGATCGCTGTCGTTCGGATCGGCGAGCGCGAGAATCGTCGAATCGGGCACGGCGTCGAGGAGACCGAACCCCAGCACGTCCGGGGCGGTGCGCAGCGCGCGTTCGGCGTCCGCGGGCACGGGCTCGCTCTCGATACCGAGTGCCGCTCTCAGCGCCGGCGTCACCCGCTGCTGTACCACCGGGCCGCCCTGGTGGACGAGCGGATCGCAGAAGGACCCGTCCGGCGCGAACGCGCTGACGTGGACCTCGACCTCGTCCCCGGCGCCGCCGACGGCCGGGCTCTCGTGACATTCGACGCAGGACTCCGCGTTGAAGAGCGGGCCGAGCCCCGTCTCCGGCTCGAAGACCCGCTCGAACGTCACGCGGCCGCGGTCGAATCGCTCGCGCTCCGCCCGCGTCAGGCCGTCGATCGGATCACCCGGACTCGGAACGCGCGCGCACGCGCGGAACAGCGCCGTCGATGACACCACCAGAGCGGTCAGTGCGACGAGAGTCCTCATGGCCCCTTCCCTCCTTCGCCCGTCTCGACGGCCTCGATCGCCACCGCGACGCGGAGAATGGGAGCGCCGCGTTCGGCCGCCACGTATTCGACGCGGACGCACGTACCCTGCGTGATGCTCGCCAGCCGCGAAGCGGCCCCGGGAATGGTGAACGTGCAGTCGGGTGCGACCTGCATCCGCACGAGGCGCACGGCGTGTCCCACGCCGGTGACTATTTCGAGCGTTTGAGACTCGACATCCACCGTGCGAACGGTCCCGGTCATGGTATCGGGCCGGTCCCGGGTGGCGTTCAAGGTGGACTGGGAAGACGTGTCGGAGGCGGTCCCCGCAAGCAGCACGAACGCCATCAAAGCGAATGCGCCGCGGAAGCCGCGCGTCGTCGGTTCGTGACTCATAGAAGCTCCCCCTTTCCACGGCAGCGGGGGCGTCTGTGCCTGTGTGTCTGAATGTTGTACCGACGGGGTGCCGGCGCAAGATGGGATCGCTCCGCCCGGCACGCGCAGGCCCGCCGGCGCGACACGATGAGGTGCAATGCGTCGCGACGCGACGCGGCGTGCCAGCGATTCACGCCGAAATGTGCTACGAATTTTTTTGCGTGGGCGGTCTGCTCGAGGTGTGCGGGATGACCTGAGTTGACACGAGCTACCCCGCCCCGACATCGGAGCGGGGCACCCGTGCTCGTGCCGCTTT
>DASTOO010000244.1:0-2663 GCA_035762505.1 Candidatus Krumholzibacteriia bacterium | reverse complement strand
GCGGCGTCCAGCGCCGCCCTCGCGATGGTCGACGAGCTGGCGGCCGCGCGCGCGGCGCTGCGCGGCGGCGACACCGTCACGGCCACGGTGGCGGTCGACCGTCACCTCGCGCTCAACCCGAAGGAGCCGCGGGGCCGGTTTCTGAAAGGGGTGATCCTCGCCGAGCAGGGCCGCAACAGCGAGGCGTTCGAGGTGTTCTTCGCGCTGACCCAGGACCACCCCGAGTTCGCCGAGCCGTACAACAACCTCGCGGTCATCTATGCGGCGCGCGGCGAGTACGAGCGGGCGCGGGAGCTGCTCGAGTCCGCCATCCGGGCGAACCCCGAGTACGCCACGGCCCACGAGAACCTCGGCGACCTCTACGCCCGGCTCGCGAGCCGGGCCTACGAGAAGGCCGCCAAGCTCGACGCCGCCAATCGCGGTGCGCACGTCAAGCTCGGGCTGGCGCGGGACCTCATGAACTACTCGCCGAACCCACGGCCCGCGGATGCCGCCTCCGCGCCGCCGCCACGGCGGAACTGACCCGGACCACCAGCCCCCGAAGGGAGACCGTCTTGCGTAGCCTGCTCATTGCGCTCGGACTCGCGCTCGTCACCGCGCATGCCGCGCTCGCCGCCGACCCGCGGGTCGAGCTCCGGACCAACCACGGTGCGATCGTCATCGAGCTCTACCCCGACAAGGCGCCGAAGACGGTGGCGAACTTCCTGCAGTACGTGAAGGACGGCCACTTCAACGGGACCGTCTTCCACCGCGTCATCCCCGGCTTCATGATCCAGGGCGGCGGCTTCGACAAGGGGATGCAGCAGAAGCCGACCCGCCCTTCGATCGAGAACGAGGCGGCGAACGGTCTGAAGAACGACTACGGCACCATCGCCATGGCGCGTACGCCGGATCCGCACTCGGCGAGCGCGCAGTTCTTCATCAACCTCAAGAACAACGACTTTCTCAACTTTCGCGGGGCCACCGCGCAGGGCTACGGCTACGCCGTCTTCGGCAAGGTGGTCTCGGGCATGGACGTGGTCGAGAAGATCGCCAAGCTGCCGACCGGGGACTCCCGCGGCCACCAGAACGTGCCGCGTGATCCGGTGATCATCGAATCCGCGGCCGTCGTCGCGGCGAAGAAGTAGCGGAGGCGATCGTGGTCAAGCTGCACACCAATTTCGGCACCATCACCCTCGAGCTCGACGCCGAGCGCGCACCCGAGACGGTCAAGAACTTCCTGGCGTACGTCGCCGGCGGGCACTACGCGAACACGCTCTTTCACCGCGTCATCGACGGCTTCATGATCCAGGGTGGCGGGTTCGAGCCGGGGATGAAGCAGAAGCCCACCAAGGCGGCGGTGAAGAACGAGGCCGACAACGGACTCAAGAACGCCCGCTATACGGTGGCGATGGCACGCACCTCCGACCCGCACTCGGCGACCGCGCAGTTCTTCATCAACGTCAACGACAACGGCTTCCTCGACCATACCGCCCCCACCCCCCAGGGCTGGGGTTACTGCGTGTTCGGCCGCGTCGTGGAGGGACAGGACGTGGTGGACCGGATCAAGGCCGTCAAGACCGGACGGCAAGGCGGGCACGGGGACGTGCCGCTCGAGAACGTGGTGATCGAGCGGGCGGAGGTCGCCGGCTGACCGCGGCGCGAGCCGTGCGGCCGGTGCTCTTCGTCTCTGATCTGCACCTCTCGCCCGAACGGCCGGCGATCGTCGCGCGCTTCTTCCGGTTCCTCCGCGAGGAGGCGCGCGCCGCCGCCGCGCTCTACGTCCTGGGCGATCTGCTCGAGCATTGGATCGGCGACGACGACGCCGACGAGGCGTTCAACCGCGATCTCTTCGCACGCATCGCCGAGCTCGCCGGGAGCGGCGTCGAGGTGTTCCTCATGCACGGCAACCGGGACTTCCTGGTCAGCGCCCGCGCCGCCACCCAGGCCGGGATGACCCTCATTCCGGACGCCGTGGAGCGCGAGCTGTTCGGCGTGCGCACGCTGCTCATGCACGGCGACACGCTCTGCACCGACGACGTGAGGTATCAGCGCTACCGCAGCTGGGTGCGACGACCGGGACTGATCCGTGCCTTCCTCGCGCTCCCGCGGGGCATCCGGGAGGCGATCGGCGGGGGGTTGAAGCGCGTGAGCGCCGGGGAGAAGCGCATCAAGGCGCCGGCGATCATGGACGTGAACGCGGGTGCCGTCGAGACGACGCTGCGCGCGCACGGCTATCCGCGCCTGATCCATGGCCACACTCACCGCCCGGCCCGGCACGTGCACGTGGTCGACGGGCACGCGTGCGAGCGCTGGGTCCTGGCGGACTGGTACGAGCGCGGCAGCTATCTGCGCTGCGACGCCCAGGGCTGCACGGCGATACCCCTGACCTGAACCTGCGCTAAGCGTCCAGCCCGCGCGCCAGGTCGGCCCGCACGTCCGCCACCGACTCGAGGCCGACGGCCACCCGGAGCAGACCGTCCCCGATCCCCGCTGCCTTCCGGGCCTCGGCGCTGATGCGTCCGTGGGTGGTCGAGGCGGGATGCGTGATCGTGGTCTTCGTGTCGCCAAGGTTCGCCGTGATCGAGATGAGCCGGGTCGCGTCCACGACCCGCCACGCGCGCTCCTTGCCGCCCCGTACGTCGAACGACACGATCGCGCCGCCGCTGCGCTGCTGGCGCTTC
>DASTOO010000243.1:0-14627 GCA_035762505.1 Candidatus Krumholzibacteriia bacterium | reverse complement strand
GAATGCGCTGCAGGTCGTCCACGCTGCTTACCCCGGCGCCATCGATGGAAACGATCAGGTCGTGCTCGCGCACTCCCGCGCGCTCCGCCGGCCCCCGCGAGCGCACCGACCCCACCTGGACCGCCGTGGGCCGCTCGAGTCCGAACTCGCGCTGCACACGGCGGTTCACCGGCCTCGTTTCCGCGACGATTCCGAGAATCGCGCGGCGCACGCGCCCGCGCGTCATGAGCTCCCCCACCACCCACGTCATCGTCGCCGAGGGAATCGCGAAGCACAGTCCCTGCGCCATCCGGATCATGGCCGTGTTGACGCCCACCACCGCGCCCCGGCTGTCCACCAGCGGTCCGCCCGAGTTCCCGGGGTTCAGGGCCACATCGGTCTGGATCACGTTCTCGATGAGCCGGCCCGAGCGGCCGCGGAGGTTTCTGCCCAGCGCGGAGACGACGCCGGTCGACACGGTGCTCTGGAAGCCGAGGGGGTTGCCGATCGCGATCACGAGTTGACCCACCCGCAGCTGCTCCGACGACCCGATGAGCACCGGCGGGAGCCCGCCTTCCAGCACGCGTACCAGGGCAAGATCGGTGGAGGGGTCGGTGCCGACCACCCGCGCCGCGGCCTCGTGCCCGTCGGTGAACACGACGGTGACCTGCTCGGCGCTCTCCACAACGTGGTGGTTGGTCACGACGAAGCCGTCCGGCGCCACGACGAAGCCCGAGCCGGCGCCCTCGCCGGAGCGGCCGCGCGGACCGCCGGCCACGACGCGAATGCTCACCACCGACGGCCCGAGCCGCTCGACGACGTCGACGACGGCGCGCGAGTACGCGTCGAGGAGATGGGAGTCGTCGACGGTTCCCGGCGCGAACGCCGGTTCTTCGCCCGCGGGCGCGCGGTCGGACAACCACTGCAATCGGAGATCGGGTTTCATGTCCGCCGGGAATATAGCGTGCGGAACCCGCGCGGGCAAACGGGCCGGAGGGGCTAGTAGCTGTGGCGGAGAATCTCGCCCTCGACCATGAAGACCACGTCCTCGGCGATATTCGTCGCGAGGTCCGCGATCCGTTCGAGGTGGCGGGTGGCGGAGATCGTGTTGATGGCGGGCTCGATGGCGTTCGGGTCCTTGCGCATCACGTCCTGCATCGCGGAGTACATGAGACGGTGGATCCGGTCCACCTCGTCGTCCATGGCGCAAACGGACCGGGCAAGACCCGCATCGCGCTGGACGAGCGCGTTCAGGCTGTCGTGCACCATCTGCTGCACGGCCACGACGAGCTTCTGGAAGTCATCGGGGAGCGGAATCGGGTCGAAATTGGTGAGCACGTCGGAGCGCTCGCCGATCGCCACCGCATGATCGCCGATGCGCTCGAGGTCGTTGTTCACCTTGAGCGCCGTAATGAGGAAGCGCAGATCGGCAGCGACCGGCTGGTGGAGCGCCAGAATCTTGAGTGCGTTCTCCTCGACCAGGTTCTCCTGGTCGTTGATCGCCGGGTCGGACTGCGCCACTTCGCGCGCGAGCGCGCGGTTGCGGCGCGCCAGGGCGGTGATCGCCTTGTTGGTCGCCTCCTCCACCAGGGCTCCCATGGTGAGGAGATCCTTGGCGAGATGATCGAGATCGCGTTCCAGGTGTCGGCCCATGATTGGTCTTGTTTCCGGATGCTCGATCATATCTTTAGGCGACGATCAAACGGTCGTCAATAGAAAGACTCACACCGGCGCCGCGCCGCCGCCGTTCTCCCGCGCGAGCGGTATCTGGACCCGGAAGGTGCTGCCTCGCCCCGGGGCGCTCTTGAGCGAGACATTTCCCCCGTGCGCGAGCGCCACGTGCTTGACGATGGAGAGCCCCAGGCCGGTCCCTCCCAGCTGCCGGGACCGCGCCTTGTCCACCCGGTAGAACCGCTCGAAGACGCGTCCCTGGTCGTCGGGCGCGATGCCGATGCCGGTGTCCTCCACGCTGAGCACCGCGTGGCCGCCATCGACGCCCAGACGGACGTCCACGCGTCCGCCCTCCGGCGTGTACTTGATGGCGTTGCTCAGCAGGTTGTCGACCAGTTCGCGCAGCGCCTCGCCGTCGCCCTCGATCACCACCGGTCGGTCGGACACGCTGGCACCCATGTCGACGCGCTTTGTCTCCGCGACGTGCACCTGGGCCCGGTACGACTCCGCGACCGCATCGCGCAGGTCCAGGCGTTCGAACTGGACCCCGCCCTGGCCCGATTCGAGGCGCGAGAGTGTGAGCAGGTCGGACACGATGCTGCTCAGGCGCATCGACTGGTCGCGGATCTTCTCCACGAAACGGTCGTGGGTCGGGCGGTCCATGTCGCGGTCGTCGATCAGGGTCTCCACCAGGCCGCGGATGGCGGCGAGCGGCGTCTTGAGCTCGTGCGAGATGTTGGCGACGAAGTCGCGGCGCACCGACTCGAGCTGGCGCAGATCGCTGACGTCGTGCAGCACGACGATGGCCCCGACCAGCGCGTCGTTGGCGTCCCGGAGCGGCGCGCCGATCAGCTGGATCACCTGGTCCTTGCGCGGTGTTGCGATGCGTGCCTCCGCCACACGCACGCGGTTCCCCTTCATCGCGTCCGCCAGCGCCTCGCTCACCTCGATGACGCGCGTCAGCTCCCAGATGCGCTTGCCCCGGGCGTTGCTCGCCTCGACGTCGAGAATTGCCTCGGCCGCGCTGTTGATGTGCACCACGTACTCCTCGCGGTCCACCGCCACGACGCCCTCCGCCATGGAGGCGAGGATGGCGAGCGTCATGTTGCGGTCGGCGGTGATGGTTTCGATCTGCGACTTGAGGCGGTCGGTCATGGCATTCAACGCGGAAGCGAGGTCGCCGATCTCGTCGCGCCGGTTCACGCGCACCGGCTGGTTGAAGTCGCCGCGCGCCACCGCGCGGGCCGACGCGGCCATGCCGAGCAGCGGGCGCGTGAAGCTGCGCGCGAAGAGGAGGCCGATGAGGAGCGCCGCGACCACGGCGGCCACCGTGCCGGCAACAACCAGGCCGCGCAGGGTGCCGCGCCTCTCCTCGACTACGACGAGCGGCTTGGACACGCGCACGAAACCCGCGACACCGCCGTTCTTCATGACAGGAACCGCGACGTACATCGCGTCGCGCTCGGCGGCGTCGGCCGCCAGCGTCGCCACGCCGACCCCGTTCGCCAGGGCCTGGATGATCTCCGGGCGCGTGCGCTGATTGTCCATCCGGGCCGGCTCCTCGCGTGAATCGGCCAGGACGAGGCCATCCGCGCCGATCACGGTGAGGCGCGTGTCGGCGCGCGACCCGAGGGCCCACACGCGGTGCTGGAACGCCGAGTCGGGCGGCGCGTCGACGTACGGAAGGGCGATGTCCTGGAGCAGGAGGGCTTCGCTGTGGAGGGACGACTCGATCTGGCCGGTCAGGTCGCGTTCGAAACCGCGCACGGCGAGAACCCCGACCAGAACCGCGGTGATGAGGATGACTACCGCGTAGCCGGCATACAGCTTCCAGAGGAAACGCGAGCCGAGCATCGATCAATCTTTGTCTTTGAAACGGTAACCCACACCCCGGATCGTTTCGATCAGTTCCCGGTGGCTGCCGAGCTTCTTCCGGATCGCACGGACATGGACGTCGATGTTCCGGTCGATCACGATCGCTTCCTCGCCGATGACGCGCGCGAGCAGATGGTCGCGCGTGAATACCCGTCCCGGGTGCGTCGCGAGGAAGTGCAGCAGGCGGAACTCCGTCGCCGTCAGCGTGATCGGCTCTCCGTCCACCTGGACGTCGTGGCGCTGCGGGTCGATCACCACGCCGCCGCGCACAATACGCTCCCGGCTGTCTCCCTCCGGCCGGGCGCGGGAGCGGCGCAACAGCGCCTTCACCCTCGCCACCAGCTCCTTGGGGCTGAACGGCTTGGTGACGTAGTCGTCGGCCCCGACGCCGAGCCCCAGCACCACGTCGCTCTCCTCCCCCTTGGCGGTCACCATGATGACGGGGATGGAGCGCGTGAGCGGGTCCGACTTGAGCTTGCGGCACAACTCGAGGCCGTCGATCTCGGGCAGCATGAGGTCGAGTACCACGAGCTGCGGCGACGACTTCTCGATCTTCTCGAGGCCGTCTTCGCCGCTGGTGCTGGTAATGACTTCGTAGCCCTCGCGCTTCAGGTTGTACGCGATGACTTCCAGGATGTCGTCCTCGTCCTCGATGACGACGATTTTCTCGGTCTTGAGCAAGGTTGGTCGTTTCTCCAGTATCATGATGGGACTAAAGATAGCGCCGCTGCAAAAAGATCGTGTAAACGACGCGTAAATCGTCCCGGGCGCGGCGCCGTCCCTTTACGCGGCGCGCGCGGCCCTGACCGGTCGTTTATCCGAACCGCCCGGTCACGTAATCCGACGTTTCCGACAGCTTCGGGTTGGTGAAGATGTCGGCCGTAGGACCGTACTCGATCAGGCGCCCCAGGTACATGAACGCCGTGTAGTCGCTCACCCGCGCCGCCTGCTGCATGTTGTGCGTCACGATGACGATCGAGTAGGAACCCTTGAGCTCCTGCATCAGGTCCTCGATCTTGCCGGTCGCAATCGGGTCCAGGGCCGAGCAGGGCTCGTCCATGAGCAGGACCTCGGGCTCGCCGGCGATGGCGCGCGCGATGCACAGGCGCTGCTGCTGGCCGCCCGAGAGCCCCAGGGCGCTCTCCTTGAGCCGGTCCTTCACTTCGTCCCACAGCGCGGCGCCCTGGAGGCTGCGCTCGCATACCTCGTCGAGGAGGGTGCGGTCGCGCACGCCGTCCACCCGCAGCGGATAGACCACGTTCTCGTAGATGCTCATCGGAAACGGGTTGGACTTCTGGAACACCATCCCCATGCGCTTGCGCAGCTCGATGACGTCCACTGCTCTTCCGTAGATGGAGTCGCCGTTGAGGAGGATATCCCCCTGGATGCGCACGTCGTCCAGGAGATCGTTCAAGCGGTTGATGGAGCGCAGCAGCGTGGATTTGCCGCAACCCGAGGGTCCGACGATCGCGGTGATCTTCCCGGCCGGCATCGCCATGCCGATCGAGTACAGCGCCTGCTTGGCGCCGTACCAGAAGTCGAAGGAGCGCACCTCGAGAACCGATTTCTCGTTCGCCAGGGCATCGTGGATGGTGGCGGCCACGACTTCCCCGCGCGCGATCGCCTGCAGGCGAGCGGCGCCGTCGGACGCGGGTGCGTCTCCGCGCGCGGTTTCCGGGGTGCGAATGTGGTCCATCATGGTTATCCGCCAACTGCTAGAACGTACCACCGACGAACTTGCGCCGCAACCGCGTGCGGAACCATACCGCGGAGACGTTGAGCACGGTGATGAGCGATATGAGGAGCAAAGTCGTGGTGAACACCATCGGCTTGGCCGCCTCGCTGTTCTGGCTCTGGAAGCCCAGGTCGAAGACGTGGAACCCCAGATGCATGAAACTCCGGTCCGGGTGCAGATACGGCGCCACCCCGTCGAGCGGGAGATCGGGCGCGAGCTTCACCGCGCCCACCAGCATGAGCGGCGCCACTTCGCCGGCGCCGCGCGCCATGGCGAGGATGAAGCCGGTCATGATGCCCGGCATGGCGCGCGGCAGCACGATGCGCCGGATCGTCTGCCACTTGCTGGCACCGCACGCGTACGAGCCCTCGCGCATCGAGCGCGGCACGGCGGCCAGCGCTTCTTCGGTGGAAACGACCACCACGGGCAGCGTCAACAGCGCCAGGGTAAGCGAGGCCCACAGTACCCCGCCCTTCCCGTAGGTCGGGTTGGGGAGCTTCTCGGCGAAGAACACCTGGTCGATCGATCCGCCGAAGATGTAGCAGAAGAAGCCGAGCCCGAACACGCCGAAGACGATGCTGGGCACGCCCGCCATGTTGTTGATCGCGATGCGCACCGCGCTCACCATGACGCCGGCCTTGGCGTACTCGCGCAGGTAGAGCGCGGCGAGCACGCCGAACGGCACGACCGCGACCGACATGAGGAGCGTCATGATCACCGTCCCGACAATGGCGGGCCACACCCCGCCTTCGCTGTTGGCCTCGCGTGGATCGGCGGTGAGGAACTCCTTCCAGCGCGACCCGTAGACGCCGACCCGGTCGAGGAAGCCCAGTCGGTTCGCGGGATAGCCGCGCACCACGTTCGCCACCGGGATCGCAACGGTGTCGCCGCTCGCGGTCGCCACCAGGAGGTCGTAGCGCGCGTTCTCCTCGTCGAGGAGGCGGATCTCCTCCTCCATGGCCTGACTGCGCGCCTCGATCGCTTGCGCTTCGTCCTGCTGGACGCGCAGCGCGCGCTCGTGCTCGGGCGAGCCCGCGCCGAACGCGAGCTCCGCCTCGCGGACGGCGAGCCGCGACTTCTCCGCGAGCGCGTGCAACTTTCCGAAGTCGTGCTTCTGAAGGCGATAACGGCGCTCGACGCGATGCGACACGCCGTCGTGCACGGCGTCGAACTCGCGCCAGGCCTGCGACGGGCCGCGCGCCACCAGTTCCCCGTCCACCCGGAAGCCGGCCGGAACGCCGTAGAAGCGCCCCCACTCGTGCCGTTCGAGCACGACCGCCCACTCCGGATTCCCAGTCTGCGTCGTGGCGAAGTCCTCGACCCACTCGAAGTGCGAGCCGCTCACTTCGTAGTTGCCGGTACGCAGCAGCCGGCGCGTGGCCCGGCCGTCCTCGCCCGACCCTGCTTCGAAGCGGCGCCTCGCGGCGGCGGACCATCCTGCCATGGCGTCCGGATTCGGCACGAAACGCTCGCGCCGTGTCTCCTCGCCGAACAGGGTGCGGCCGTTCTCCAGTGTCACCGACACCACCGGACGCGGCCAGAACGTCGTGGCACCCTGGTAGACCACGAGCGCCAGCAGACCCACGATCATGATCACGCAGATCGCGAGCGCCCCGCCCATCAGCCACAGCATGTTCTCGCCGTGGGCCAGGAGCGACGTCCCCGCGCGCGCGCGCGTGCGCTTTCCCCAGCCCGTGAGCGCGGTCATATCTGCGCCGACCTCTTGCGGAATCGGAGCCGCACGATCTCGGCCACCGTGTTGATGATGAACGTCATCAGGAAGAGGAGGAGTGCCGCCAGGAAGAGCGTGCGGTAGTGCGTGCTGTCCCGCACCGCTTCGGGGAGCTCGGTGGCGATGTTGGCCGAGAGGGTGCGAAAGCCGTTGAAGATGTTCATCTCGAGCACGGGCGTGTTGCCCGCCGCCATGAGCACGATCATCGTCTCGCCCACCGCGCGCCCCAGCCCGATCATGATGGCGGAGAAGAGCCCGCTCATCGCGGTCGGCAGCACGATCCGTATCGCCGTCTGCCACGGCGTCGCGCCCGCGCCGAGCGAGGCGGCGCGCAGGTGATCCGGCACGGCGGAGAGCGCGTCTTCGGCGATGGTGTAGATGATCGGGATGATCGCGAAGCCCATCACGAAGCCGACCACGAGGGCGTTGCGCTGTACGTAGGTGTCGATCATGCTCCCGCGGGCATCGAATCCGAGCGAGGTGAGCACCGCCGCGCCCAGGATCGCGAACATCAGTGTCGCGATCGCGCCCACCGCGAAGCGCACGAAATCCAGCGTCGCGATCCGCGACCGGGTCGACCGCGACGCCATGTTGCGGATGAGCTCCCCCGTCATGCGCCCGACGAGCAGGATCACGACGACGGCGCTCAGCGGCAGCAGGATCAGGAACCAGCCGCCGAAGGCGCTCCCCGTCCTGCCCGCCAGCCACCCCATCATGTCACCCCCGAAGAAGGCGCGCTCCATCCACGGCCCCAGCGCATCCGAGATCAGGATCGCGAGCGGAAGGATCGCAAGCAGGGCCGGGAGCCGGAAGCGCGACAGGCGCCGCGCCGTCTCCTGCGGCAGTGTCTGCCACGCGTACCCGGCGGTGAGCAGCAGCGCGGGAATCATCGCGAACGCGGCCAGCACCGACGGCACCACGCGCTGCACGAACGGCGCGATCACGAGGGCGGCGAGGAAGCCCAGCACCACGCTGGGGAGGCTGGCCATGGTCTCGACCACTGTCTTCAGGCGCGGCCGGATGGCGGGCGGGATGAACTCGCTCGTGTAGATCGCGGCGAGAAGGGCGAGCGGCACCCCGAACAGCATCGAATAGAACGTCGCCGTGAGCGTGCCGAACACGAGCGGCCACAGGCCGAACTTCGGTTCGAAGTCGTCCGTGCCGGACGACGACTGCCACACGTGCGCCGGTCCGGGGTAGCCTTCGTACCAGACGGGACGGAACATCGCGCGCAGCGTCGCCTCGGGATGGCCGAGGTCGACGTCGTAGTGGTGCAGCGTGCCGCCCGCGAGTGCGACGAGTCCGTCGTTCTTGGGGGAGAAGGCGACCGCGTCCACGGTCGCGTCGCCCAGATCGAGATCGATGACGCGCTTGCCGCTCGTTGCCTGCAGCACGCGCACACTCCCGTCCGCGTATCCGGCGAGAAACACGCGCGCGCGCGCCGACGCGGCCAGTGCCGTGACCGCGGCGCCGTCGCCGGGGAAATGACGCGGGCTGCCGAGCGCCGCGGCGGCCGCGGTCGTGTCGAACGCCGCGATCTCGTACGTGAACCAGGCGTCGATGGACCCGTTCGCCTGCCCGGTGAGCGCCGTCTGCCTTCCCAGCAGCGCCGATACCGCGGTGAGGCGGCCGCCGGATTCCGCCAGCGCGCCCGACACGACGGGCACGGGTGCGGTCACGTCGCGCGTGTTCCATACTCGCGCCATGCCGTCCGGATCGATCACCCACACCGCGGCACCCCCGGCGGTCACCAGCACGTGACCCGGGTGATCGCCGGCTCCGGGCGACAACACCCCGCGTTCGACCTGCAGGGAAACCTCGCCGGTGAATTCGTTCTCGCTGCGGTCGACGCGCAGGACGGCCGTCGTATCGGTCGCGCCGAGGGCCGCGACGACGTACGCGCTGCCGGAGCCGACGTGGTCGAGCATGCGCACGGGTCCGGGGACCGCGCTCTCGAGGAGCGCGTCGGTTTCGATGAAGAGCGTCTGGCGGCGGAGCGTTCCGTCCGGCATCACCTCGACCAGCGCATCGCCCTCCTCGAAGACCGTGCCGGGAGCGAGCGTCGCGGTGTCGGTCGCGATCCCGGCCGCGGGCGGAAAGTCGGTGCGAAAGCGAACCCGCGCCAGCCGCAGCGATCCGTCCAGCTCGCCGATCGCGAGGGACCCGCTCTCGACGTCGTACGAGACCGCGGTCAGCGAATCCGGGGGCACCACGGTGTGGGTCGTCACGGTGTCGCCGTTGTCGAGACGGAACACGCGCACGACGCCGTCCGCGGAGAGTGTCCAGGCGGCGATGCGGTACTCGTCGACCCCCACGCGCAGCACGCGCGCTCCCGCCGGCACCGCGAGGCCGGACTCGGGGCGGGCGTCGCCACGCTTCAACAGCGGAACGACAACGCTCACGAGGAACAGGAAGACCGCGGACACCGCGAGAATCGTTCCCACGCCGCCGATGGAGATGCTGACGGCCGCGATGCGATCCGCCGCTCTCACCGTCCACCGCGTCTGGTGGTCGCGCGTGCGTGTCCGTTGGGTCATAAGGAGTGGAGACACCGGTGGGCGGCGATCATCGCCGCCCACCGGACGGTACTTCCAATCAGGCTGTCAGGCCGCTACCGGCGGCTGCTGACGTCGAGGCCGAGCTTGGCGAGCTCCTCGCCCGCGATCTTCGCGTTGACCGGGTAATACCCGTCCTTGATCACGCTCGACTGCCCCTCCTTGCTGAAGATGAACCGGATGAACTCGCGGCGCAGCGGGTCCAGCTCCGCCCCGGGCTTCGCGTTCACGTACACGTAAAGGTACCGGGCGAGGGGGTAGGTGCCAGTGTACGCGAACTCCGCCGATGCGGGAACCGCCTCGGAGGCCGGGTCCGCCTTGATGGGCACGGCGCGAACGTCGGCGGTGATGTAACCGATTCCGCTGTAACCAATTCCGAACTTGTCGCTGGCGACGCCCTGGACCACCGACGAGCTCCCGGGCTGCTCCTTCACCGCGTCCTTGAAGTCACCCTTGAAGAGCGCGTGTTCCTTGAAATAGCCGTACGTCCCGGACGCCGAGTTGCGCCCGTAGAGACTGATCGGCTTGTTGGCCCACTCGCCGGTGAGACCGAGCTGGCCCCACGTGGTGATCTCGGTGGAGTGGCCGCCCTTGCGGGTCTTGGAGAAGATCGCGTCGATCTGCTGCATCGTCATAGACTCGATCGGGTTGTCCTTGTGGACGTAGACCGCGAGCATGTCGATCGCGCTGCGAAGCCCCATCGGCTTGTAGCCGAACTTCGCCTCGAACTCGTCGATCTCCTGGTTCTTCATGGCACGGCTCATCGGGCCGAACGTGGCCGTGCCCGCGATAAGCGCCGGCGGGGCCGTCGACGAGCCCTTGCCCTCGATCTCCACCTGGACGTTGGGGTAGTTCTTGCGGAAGTCGCCGGCCCACAGGGCCATCAGGTTGTTCATGGTGTCGGAGCCAACGCTCTTCACCGAGCCGGAGATGCCGGACGTCAGTTTGTAGGGCGGGAGCTTCGGATCCACGGTGAGGTTGCTCGCGATCGTCATCCCCGCGAACACCAGCGTGCTGACGGCGGCGACCGCCATCGAAAGCGTCAGAAACGGTTTGCGAATCATGTCGGGATTTCCCTCCTCGAAACAGGAGCCACAGAAAATGCGCTTGTTATGAGACCCTTCAATTGCCGTGTGAAGGATAGGGACGGTCCGTAAAGACCGTGTGAAGGCGAAATGAAGATTCGGGGCGGGCGCGCTCGCTGGCTCAACCCGTTTATGGGCAATAGATTACAATGCTAGGGGGATAGACGGGCGAGTTGCTGCGCGCGCCGGATCAGCATCTGTGCGCGCTCGGCGAATTCCTCCGCTTCGGCCGCCGTCGCCAGGTGCGTGATGGCCTCATCCAGCCGCCCGAGCTCGAGGGCGCAGTAGCCCATCATGAGCTCGGGACGCGGCTCGCCCGGCGACCGTCGGACGCATTCGGCGAAGGCATCGTAGGCCGGCTCGAAGCGCTTCTCCATCACGTGCAGGTCTCCGAGGAGCGACCACAGACGGAAGGTCGGCGCGGTTCGGATCCCCTTCTCGAGCACCTCGAGCGCGGCGTCGGTCTGGTACGAGGCGAGATACGAGGACGCGATGCGTTCGATCTCGCCGGCCGACGCCGAGTCGCCGGCCGCGGCGGTGTAGAAACCCGCGGCGGCGGCGGGCGCATCGACGGCGGCGTAAAGATCGCCCAGCTGAATGGTCTCCTGCTTCGAGAGCGGGCGCAGGTAGCCCGTCACGGTGAGCGCGATCGCGGCCTGGCGGTAGTCGCCGACACTCGCGCCGTACTGGAACGCGAGGTGCCACGCCTCGTGCTTCGTTCCGAACTTCTCGAGCATGGCCGACACCGCCGACTGGCCCCGCGTGCGGTCCTCCGCCAGCAGGCACGCGCTTAAGAGTCCGCGGTGCCATTCGAACCTGGGCTCGCCGTGCTTCCCCGTAGCCAGCTCTTCGAGCACCGGAATGGCGCCGGCGGCGTCCCCCGCCTGAACCTGCGCGGCGGCCGCGTAATAGAGGACGTCGGGGCGCTTCTCCTCCATGAGTGCGTAGCCCCGTTTCAGCGCCTCGACGGCCCGCGCATAGTTCCCCAGCCCGTAGGCCGTCTCGCCGAGGCCGAGCCACGCCGGCCCGTAGCGCGGTTCCAGCGCGACGGCGCGCTCGTATTGGGCGAGCGCTTCCTCGCGGCGATCCACCTGCGCGAGCACGCTCGCCAGGTGGTAGCGCATGAAGAAACGGTCGTCCTTCTTTTCGGTCTTGCGAACGTATTTCTCGATCACCGCGGCCGACTGCTCGATCTTCCCCTCCTCCATGAGCACCTGCGCCTCGTAGAGGGCGAGGCGCGCGTCCCGCGGAAGGTCGCCGATGGTCTCGACCGGCCTCGGCGGATCGACCGCGGCCGTCGCAGCGCCGTGCACGGCCGCGACGATCGTGAGGAGAGCGAGAATGCGAAGCATCGTCTTCATGACTAGTTGAGCTGGAAGCGCAACGCCGTCACCACCCAGGCCGTGACGCGCTTGCCGCCGATGACACCGGGCTCGAAACGCCAGTTCGGAACCGCCTTGAGAACCGCGTCGTCGAACGTGTCCTGCGGACGCGATTCCATGATGAGCACCTGCCCGACGGACCCATCCGCGTTCACGAGGATCTTCACCTGCACCACGCCTTCGACGCCCTGCTCGCGCGCCCTGAACGGATACGCCGGCGGGGTCTTCACCACCGGTCGCGGCGGCTGGTCGAGCTCATAGGACTCGAACACGAAACTCCCGCCCGCGCCGCCGGCCGTGGCGCCGCCGAGATCGATCGCGACGCCGCCAACGACGCCGATGCCGAAGTCCGTCCCCAGGTCCGGCGTGAACAGGTCCGGGCCCAGGTCGGGTCGGGGCTCCTCCCGGGGCGGCTCGGGCGACTTGATCTCCTCCTGCCGCGGAGGCTCGGGTGCCGCCAGCGTGACCAGCTTGACGCCGGTGGGCGCCGACATGTCCTGCCCCATGCGTTCTTCGCGCGTGAGCAGAACGGCGGTGGACAGCAGCGCGAAATTCACCGCGATCGCGGCGAACGCGGGCAGTGCCCATCTCGGCAGTCCCTTCATGATGCGCCTACGACGCTTCCTCGCGCTTCGCGGCGAGGCTCACGTTCTTCGCTCCCGCCAGGCGGCACTGGTCCATGACGCGCACAACGTCCCCCGTGTTGCTGTTCTTGTCGGCCACCACCACGACGCCGGACTCCGGGTCCTCGGCGAGCGCGCGCTCCACGAGTGATCGCACGCTGCGCAGGTCCACCTTCTTGCCCTCCATGTACACATCGCCGTCGGCGTTCACGCCGATCATGACGTTGCCGCGGTCCTTGACCTCCGCCGTCGCGGCGGTCGAGCGCATCACGTCGATGCCCGTCTCCTTCACGAACGAAGTCGTGACCATGAAGAAGATGAGGAGCAGGAAGGTCATGTCGATCAGCGGCGCCATGTCGATGGCGACCTGGTCGTTTCCGCGAATGCTCTTGCGTACGTTGATCATGGCTTCATTCCTCGTTCGTCAGCGTATCTGGTGCTCGAGCACCATGGTTATCTCGTCCAGGCTGCGCTGCAGCTTTGACGCGTGGCGCGCCAGCCCCGCGCTCATGAGCAACCCCGGTATCGCAACCAGCAGCCCGGCCTCGGTCGTGATGAGGGCGATGGAAATGCCGTTCGCCATTCCCCTGGCGTTGCCGGTCCCGTAGCTCGAGATCACCTCGAAGGTCGCGATCATCCCGATCACCGTGCCGAGCAGCCCGAGCAGCGGCGCGATCGAGCCCAGCACGGCGATGATGGGGAGGTACCGGTTGATGTGCGGCTTCATCTTGAGGGCGCACTGGCGCAGCATGTGGCGGTCGAGATCAGGGTCGCCGGTACGCGCGCGCAGGTACTCGCGCACCAGGGTCGCGCGCACGCCGTTCCCGAACGTGTTCACGGTCTCGCCCCGCACGGCGTGCACCGCCTCCTGGATGCCGATGTCACGCCCCCCGAAGCGCCGGAAGGCCATCATGCGCTCCGCGATCAGCATCCACATCGCGCCGGACGCGAGCCCCAGCGGGATCATGATCCAACCGCCGGCGCGGGCGTAATCAAGCAGACGCCACCATAGCTCCACGGCGTTGCTCCTTCTGGATGATGTTCGTCATGGTGACGGCCTTCTCCTCCATGTCACCGACGATCGTGTTGACACGGCGTGAGAGGAAGGTATGAATCAGCATGGTCGGGATGGCGACGAACAGGCCCCACTCGGTGGTGATGAGCGCCTCGCTGATGCCGCCCGACATGAGCTTGGGATCGCCCGTGCCATAGAGCGTGATGACGCGGAAGGTCGCGATCATGCCCGTCACGGTGCCCAGCAGGCCGAGGAGCGGCGCCACCGCGCCGAACACCGCCACCACCGACATGCCGCGCTCCAGGCGCGGCAGCTCGCGCAGGATCGACTCCTGCAGGACGCTCTCCAGCGTCTCGCGATCCTCCTTGCGCGCCCCGATGCCGTCGCGGATCACGTTCACCACCGGCCAGTTGTGGTTCTCGTGCTGCTTCATGATCTCGTCGACGCCGGCCCAGTCGCCGTGGGCGGCGAGATCGTTCACCTTGCCCATGATGGTGTCAGTGTCGCCGTGCACACGCTTCAGATAGATGAATTTGTTGATCGCGATCACCACCACGCTCAGGCCGATCAGCGCGATGGGCCACATGATGGGCCCGCCCAGCCGGTACTCCTCGAGCAGGCTGACCTTGTGCGTGATCTGGCGCAGCGCGCTGCCGCTCGAGATGTCGATGGGAGCGCTCCCGGTCTTGCCGTCGAAGTATCTCCCCATCGCCCGGCGCATCGCCCCCTCCGGCAGAACGGACAGCGCGAAGAGCTTGCGTGTATCGGGGGAGTAGGTGAGGAATCCGACCTCGCCGTCCTTGCGATACATCGCGGTGAACTTGCCCAGCGTCAGGATCTCGCCGGTGGTGTCTTCGCCGTTGCGCCCCACGAACGCCCCGGTCTGCAGTCGCACCTGGCCGGATCGCGCCATTTCGTCGAAGAGCACACCCGTCATGGCGCTGACGTCCTGGATGTCGGGGAAGTACCCCTGCT
>DASTOO010000242.1:0-2340 GCA_035762505.1 Candidatus Krumholzibacteriia bacterium | reverse complement strand
GGTGGAGGTCGGGATGAGGAGGAGCAACCGCGGTTTCATATGGAGCGTTTACTTGGACGAAGGCGCGTAGTACGGGTTCCGGCCCGACGCATGATCGGTGGTGTCCATGATCTCACCCACCTCCGGAACCTCATCGCGAATGGTGCGCTCGACGCCGTACTTGAGGGTGACGCTCACCATACCGCAGCCCTGGCAGCCTCCGCCGAATTCGAGGAAGACGGTGTTGTTGTTCACGTCGAGCAGGCTCACCACGCCCCCGTGCGCCGCGACCGCGGGGTTGATCACGCCGTCGAGAACCTGCTGCACGCGGCGGCGAAGCTCCTCGGGCGCGAGCTGACTCGCGCGGACTTCCTCCGCGATCATGGGCTCGCCCGACATCATCGCGTCGCGGATCGCCATGCCGACGAGGGGGATGCGTCCTTCCCAATCGGCGTCGCCCACGAGGGACAGTCGCACGACGTCGTTGTTCACGAGGACCTCCGAGACGCCATCGATGTCGAAGAGCCGGTCGACCAGCGGGGACCCGCGGGAGTGCTCGCGTTCGCTGAAGTAGGCCGACGAATCGGGATAGAGCGGCTCGCTCGCCCGGAAGGTGCACTGTTCGGGGTGCATGGCCGACTGCGACGCGTCGATGCGCAGTGTGCGTCCGCCGGGGAGCTCGAAGTTCAGGCTGAGGTCATCCATGGGATCGTGTCCATCATAGGCAACGAAGCGCCCCACTGCAAGCGCGGCCTCACGGAGTCAGAACGGAAGGGAGTCCAACTGACTCCCGGCAGGCTCCGCTCAGCAGAACCAGTCTTCGGTGAGGCGCGGGGAGGGCCCGGCCGCGCGTGGCACGACGGCGTCGCGGCCGGGGGCGACGAGGTCGCGGATCCGGTTGAAACTCTCCTCGACCGGCACGCGGAAGCGGCTCGTCTGCTCGGCCAGGCGCGCGAGCTCGCGCTGCAGGGCGTCCATCGACGGGTCCGGATGGCGCCAGCGGTAGCCCGGCATCGCCGGATCGAAGCCCTCGATGCACGCGGCCATGCTCTCATCGGCGAGGAGCAGCGATCTTTCGGGCAGCAACAGTCGAATCGAGTACTGCACCGGGTCGATGTTCCCGACCAGCCCCTCGCCGGCGACCACGTCCATGAGATCCGCGAGGCTCGCGCGATTCTCCCACGGCGTGAACGGCACCAGCGACGGACGCAGCGCAAGGCCCCGCGCACGGAAGCGGCGCGCAACGGCGAGCGCGTCGGCTCGCGTGTGACCCTTGAGGAGGCGCGCGAGAACCGTATCGTTGAGGGACTCGAGCGCGGAGACGACGAACAGGCATCCGATCTCGTGCAGCTCGTCGACGACGCGCTCGTGATGCAGCAGGTGCTCGATCTTGGCGGTGTAGTCGAAGGTGACGCCGGGAAAGCGCGCCGCCATGGCACGCGCCACGCGCAGCGCGTGTCCCGGGCCGTTCAGAAAGTCGGGATCGGCAAAGGTGATGTGGCTCGCGCCGCGCTCGACGAGCGCGGCGATGTCATCCAGCACGTCGCCGGGGGGAAGCGCGTAGAACGTGCCGCCGTAGGCAGGGGGAAGCGGGCAGTGCCGGCAGGTGTGCTTGCACCCGCGCGTCGTCTGCGTGTAGCCGACTTCGCGCCGCGTCTCTCCGTCCGCGAGGTGGGCATAGTGCGCGCGGTGAGCGATGGCGTCGCGCGCGGGGCGCTGCACGATCGACCGGACCGGCGAGCGCGCGGACGGGTCGGCGTCCTCCGGCGCGCGGACCGCCCGCGCCGGTGCCTGTTGCGCGGCGAGGATGCGGCGGCCGAGCTCGAGCAGGGCAGTCTCGTACTCCGCGCCGAAGCAGCTGTCCGCAGCGCCCGGCACCAGGTGCGGCCGGTTGAGCCCCGCGTAGAGACCGTAGAAGCAGACGTGCGCGTCCGGTGTGATCGCGCGCACGCGCGCCGCGACGCGCAGTCCGAGACGAAGTGCGGTGTGCATCGGCACCGAGATGGCCACCAGGCGTGCGTTCGCGAATGCGGTCTCGTCGAAGGCTTCGACCGCGAGGTCGACGAGGCCCACCCGGATGCCGGCACGGGCGAAGACCGCGGCGGGGACGACGAGACCCAGCGGTTCGTGTCCGAGCTCGTAGCAGGAGACGAGGAGGATCTCGGGAGCAGCAGTCACGCACTGGAGTATAATGAGGCGCGCCCCGGGACTCAACCACGGCGGCCGATTTGTGATCCGGCGTCGGGGCCGGATTGTGTATACTGCGGTCGGGCCGTAACGCGGGAGGAATGATGGCCACTCAGGATGTTCACCGCACGCGGCCGGCGAGTTTGAAGCCCGGGGCCTCGCTGGACCAGATTC
>DASTOO010000241.1:0-4851 GCA_035762505.1 Candidatus Krumholzibacteriia bacterium | reverse complement strand
GCGTCCTCATAGAGCGCCTGCGGGGAGTTCGGGTCCACCGCGATGACGATGGCTTCGCTCATGTTGCCCGCGGGGTGGCGGCGCTTCTCGATGGCGCTCACGCGCCCGGTCGCGGAGGCGTGCAGCGGCACCGACACGAAGCCGTTCGCCGCGGCGATGAGCTGGCCGCGAAACACGCGCTCGCCTACGGACACGACCGGCTTCGAGGGCGCGCCGAGGTGCTGGCGGAGGTGCAGCGCGACCTCGTCGGGGAAGGGCATGCGCTCGATCAGGCGGTCGGCGGTCTGCTCCTTGAACGTCCCGGGGTGAACACCGTGACGGAACGACCTGGCGCGGTGCAGACGCTCGATCATTCCGCGTCTCCGTTCGATCCCCGCCCGCGCGCCACGAACTCGCGCAAAGACCGCTTGAAGAGGGGATCCTCGCCGCCGAAGCCGCTCAGGCGGAGCAGGTTCTCGGCGAGCCTCCGGTGCGTGTCCGCGAGTGTCGCCGCCGCGGCCGCTGCCGCCGGCGCGGGCGCCGCGTCGGTCACAGACGGCGCCGGCTTCGCCGGGGCGGGAGCAACGGCTGCGCGGATGTCATCCCAGCGCGCGGCGGCGCGCGCGATCGCGTCGGTCATCTCCCGCGACACCAGGGCGATGGCGTGGCGCCCGTTCCGGTCCCGCACGTCGATGTACGGCTGGATTCCTTCGCGCGCGCCCGCGTCGAGCGCGAGGTACTCCGCCATCGGCTTCATGGCGGCGCTGCGGTGTCCTTTGGAGACCACGCGGTAATGAGGGCGGAAGCGCGCCTGCTTCACGGCCCAGTCTGCCACGGTGAGGGTCACGTCGAGCGACGATTCCGGCCCGGACGGTTCCGTGAATCTCATCGTGGTACTCGTCCATGCACGGTCCGGATCAGGATTGCCGGCGGGGTCACAGCCCCCGCGGCCGACGAACACCGGAACCGCGCGGCTCTCCACCGCGATACGCGCCAGCTCGGCGACGCGGTCCGGCGCGATACCGCTCGACTGCGGGTCGGGGGCGTACACCCGCAGGAGTGCCGGACCGCCCGACGTCACCGATTCGATGACCGACTGCATGAGGTGACCCGCCGCGCCGATCGAACTCTGCGCGACGTGGTGACCGCCGCGCGCGACCGTCGCGAGCAGCGTATCCAGGCGCCCCGTGGCCGCGCCACCGGCGACGTCATTCGTCGCGATGCCGTCGCCGTCGAGGACCGCGATCGTCACCGGGAGATCGCGCGCCAGCACGTTCCAGGCGCCCTCGATCGTGGCCGCGTCGGGCCGCGTGAGAACGAGGACGCGCGGGACCAGCCCGCGCTCCTCGGGCGTGAGATCGCGCCACGCGAGCAACGCCGGCTCCGCGGGGGCGTCGCGTAGCTCGGCTTCAGCGCGGTGGCACAGCGACAGCTCGGCCACCGTGTGCCGGATGAGCGCCTCGCTCACCGCGCCCGCCATGGCGATGGCGTCGCCCGCGTGCTGCGCCGCCCACGGCTGCGGATGCGGATTGTACGGATAGGTCTCGCTCCCGAAACCGCCGGAGGCGGGGTCGATCGCGAGGACGAAGCACGCGCGCCCCGACCCGGTGCCACCGGACTCGTAGCTCCTCCGCTGCCCCTTGAGGTCGTGGAGCAGCTGCGAGAGGCGCGTGAGCTGCGCCGTGTCGATGGTCCGGCCGTCGCCGCCCGTGACGTCGACCAGCGCCGCGGGCGTGATCTCGGCCCGGTCGAGACGCTGCAGGCGCCGCGAGAATTCCTCGAAGTCGTTGACACGGACACCGGACTGCACCTTCCCCTGGATGCGATCCTCGATCTTCCCGATGAGGGACGCGAGCCGTGCGGCGTGCGCGGCGAAGCGCGGCCGCATGACGGACTCGATCGACGCGGCGACGAGGTGCACCGCGGTCCGGGCGCCGTTGCCCGGCACCGACCCGCCGCCGCCGATCAGCGCGTGGTACGCGCCGCCGTCGAGGAGTCGGTTCACGTTCGTCGCGGGATCGTCCGGTGTCACCAGCGCCGCGATCGCCTCCGCGCGCGCCGGCGGGAGCGCCATGAGGAAATCCCAGTTCCCGCGGGCGGCGGCCACGCGCTCCGGCGTCTGCTCCACCCATTCGAGCGCGCCGTCGGTGCACTCGGTGACGCAGATGCCGCAGGCGGTGCAGCTCATCGGATTGAGCGCGATCGACAGGAGGCGCCCCGATCCCGCCGCGGCGCCTTCGGGCTTCGTGAAGAACGGCTCGGTCGCGGCCACCGGGAAGCGATCGACCGTCGCGAGCAGGCGCTCGAATTCGGCGCGCGCCGCGACGAGCTTGTCGCCGTCGAGGCCCGCCTTGTCGACGAGGCGCGCGAAGGCGTCGGTGAGCAAGGCGGAGAGAGACCGGTAGGGCTGCGGCCCCTTCCTGGCAACCGCACGGAGGGTGAACTTCGCGAGGTTGTCGGCGAGGCGCTTCAACTGGACGAATGGCGGGCCGGCGCGTTCGCTCGAGCGCATGGCGGCGTCGACCAGCTCGGGGAGCGTTCGCACCGTCGCGGGGAGCGCGCTCTCGGGACACTGCGTCCAGCACGCGCCGCAGCCCGTGCAGTTCTCCGGCAGCCACGACGGCATGCGCAGCCGGTACGGCGTCATGTCGCGAAACGCGCTGCTGCGCGCGGGCAGGATGGCGGTCGCGAGATAGGGGTCCGCCAGCGTCGACGCCGGCTGGCCGCGGTCATACAGGTAGCCCACCGAATGCCAGAAGCGCGCGGCATCGAACACGGTCCCGTCGCGCTCCGCGAGCTGCCGCACGGTCCACGGGGTCTCGGGCTCGCCCACCGGGTGCGCGAAGCCGCGCCATTCCGTCCACGGCACCGCGGCGTGTTCCGCGGCGCCGCGGCGGCAGGTCCGGACGATCTCGTCGGCGAGCGCGTCGTCCACGCCCGGTTCCGCGCGCAACCGACCGCGCAGCGCGTCCTCGAGGCGCGCGGATTGCTCCATGGAAAGTCCCAGGTGGATGCGCGCCCACGCGCCGAGCAGCGCCCAGATCGACAGCTGGTCGATGAACGACGGGTGCAGGGCCGTTTCCGCCGCGATGCGGCGCGCGTCGAGCACGTGGAAGGAGATCGCCTGCGTGCGCGTCCAGTCCGCGGCGCGCTTCGAGAGTCCCTTCCAGAGATCCTCGGGCGCGCGGACCGAACCCGCGACCAGCGTTCCCTCGTGCCGCAGGGTGGCGTCCGCCGCCACGGTTTCGATCAGCTGCTCGCCCGAAACCAGGACGGCGTCGGTCATCAGCGGGCGCGTGCAGGCCGCGCCGGTCTTGCGCTGGAAGGCGATGGCGATGCGCGACGGCTGGAGGCTCGGTTCGATGCCGCCTTCGGGATAGCTTTGCACGCGCCAGCCGGTGGCGGCGGCGAGCGCCTGCGCGAACATGTTGCCGGCGAACAGCGCGCCCTGAGCGGAATGGGACACGATCGTGACGGCGCCGTCGTTGCGGCGCGGGTCGAGGGTCGCGGGCGCGGCTTCCAGCGACAGGCGCGCAGCACCAGGATACTCGCGGTCGAGGCGCTGTCGCAGCGTCTGCAGGTGGGGGAAGCGCCGCGTTTCGACCTCGAAGCCGGCGCCGAGATAGAAGTGCCGTGCCGCCGCGTCCCGGGTCATGTTCTCGAAGACGGCGGCGAGCTGCGCGAGCCCGGGGAGCGTCGTTCCCACCCCGTAGACGCCGGACAGAAGAAACGGACGATCCTCGCGGCGCCGGTACACCGCGTGTTCCGGGTGCGGGAGTTCGCCCGCGCGCGCGGCGCCGTTCTCGGTGGCGCGGTCGATGGCGCCGCGGATGTCGCGCAGGAGCGGCGGATCGCCGGCGAGCTGCGCGTCCGAGCGCTCCAACACTGTCACCGCCCGCTTTCCGGCGAGCAGGCGGCTCACGGCGACAGTGGGGAAGGGGCGCAGCACCGCGATGTTGAGCAGGCCGGCCTTGATCTTCCCCTGCGCGCGCAGGAAGTCGACCACCGCCGCGAGCTCGTCGACGACTGCGCCCTGCGCGACGACCACGTATTCCGCGTCATCCAGCCGGTATCCGGCGGCGCGCTGGTAGGGGCGGCCCGTCAGCGTGCCGAATTCGCGCATCGCGTCGTCCACCATGGCAGGCAGATGTTCGGCGAAGAACGCGCGGCCCGCCGCGACGGCGCGCAGATGGTTCTCCGCGTCCTGCGTGCCGCCGATCCCCGCGGGACGATCGGGGTCGAGCAGCACCGGCACGCGACGGCGCAACGGCCCGAACAGCACCGTCTGCGCGTCGGTCGGGCAGGCGATCGTGTCCGAGGCGAGTCCGAGATAGGCCGCCGACAGCTCGCTGCCGGCGAGGTCGACGTTCCGCACCGCGTGGCTGGTTTCCCCGCGGTCGTGGGCACAGACGCCGGGGGAGAGCGCCCGCTCCGCGATGCGCCGGGCGATGAGCGCGTAGTCGGCGACCTCCTGCGCGTTGCGCGCGAACATGAGGAACGCGCCGCTGTCCGCGAGGTCGTGATAGCCGTCGTGCGCGCCGTGCGGCGACGACGCCTGGCGGGTGCGGGCGCGGTCCGCGAGGTGCACCACGTACGGGAGCCGCCGGCCCGCGGCGGCCGCGAGTCCCGCGGCCAGATCGCCCGTCGCGGTCGCGAGCGCGGCGGCGCGGACTCCGCGCAGCGCCAGGCCGGCGAGCAGTGCCGGAACATCGCGTTCCGTGGCCGTTTCCTGCACGCGCAGCGATTCGGCGGGGGCGAGAGACGCGTTCACGCCCGTCGTGGTGTCGACGAACGTCGGCTCGGCCACCGGCACGGGGAAGCCCGCGCTCCGGTGTTCGGGCGCGACGACGAGGACCTCGCCCGCCACCCGCT
>DASTOO010000240.1:0-4852 GCA_035762505.1 Candidatus Krumholzibacteriia bacterium | reverse complement strand
GGAATGGGTGTGTTAACGATGCCATTATACGCCCGGCGGGGCGTGCAAACAAGAGCTGCGGACGCCTCACCCCAGCCCGTGCTTCTTTCCGACCTTCTTGAACGCGGCCAGCGCCCTGTCCAGGTGCTCCCTGGTGTGGCCCGCGGAGACCTGGACGCGAATGCGCGCCTTGCCTTTCGGCACCACCGGATAGCTGAAGCCGATCACGTAGATTCCCTCGGCCAGCATGTCGCGCGCGACGTCGTGCGCGAGCTTCGCGTCGCCCAGCATGATGGGGCAGATCGGGTGCGAGCCCTCGATGATGTCGAAGCCCGCCGCCGTCATCCCGGTGCGGAAGTAGCGCGTGTTCTCTTCGAGCCGGTCACGGAGCTCGGTGCTCTCCTCGAGGAGCCCGATCACGGCGATCGACGCCGCGACGATCGGGGGCGCCAGCGAGTTCGAGAAGAGATACGGCCGCGAGCGCTGGCGCAGCATCTCGACGATCTCCTTGTGCCCGGTGGTAAATCCTCCGGAGGCCCCGCCCATCGCCTTTCCCAGCGTGGATGTCACGATGTCCACGCGGTTCATCACGTTGTGGAACTCCGGCGTTCCGCGCCCGGTCTTTCCGATGAAGCCGGTGGCGTGGGAGTCGTCCACCATGACGATCGCGTCGTACCTGTCCGCGAGGTCGCAGATGTCCTTCAGCTTGGCGAGGTGGCCGTCCATCGAGAACACGCCGTCGGTGGCGATCATGCGCAGCCGAAACTTCTTCGCCTCCTTGAGACACTCCTCCAGGTGGTTCATGTCGCCGTTCTTGTAGCGCATGCGCTCCGCCTTGCACAGGCGCACGCCGTCGATGATGGAGGCGTGGTTCAACTCGTCGGAGATGGTGCAGTCCTCGGCGCCGAGGAGGGTCTCGAAGAGACCGCCGTTGGCGTCGAAGCAGGACGAGTAGAGAATGGCGTCGTCCGTCCCGAGGAAATTCGCGACGGCGGCCTCGAGCTGCTTGTGGATGGACTGCGTCCCGCAGATGAAGCGCACCGACGAGAGCCCGTAGCCCCACTCGTCGAGGGCCCTGTGCGCCGCCTCCACCACCTTCGGGTGCGACGACAATCCGAGATAGTTGTTCGCGCAAAAGTTGATGACGTCGCCGCCGGCCACCTTGATGGCCGCCGCCTGCGCGCTCTCAATAATGCGCTCGTCCTTGTAGAGCCCGGCTTCGCGGATGGAGGCGATCTCGGTGGTGAGCGCGTCCTTCAGTCGTTGATACATGATGACTCCTCCATCAAGGCCAATGCTTGTTGAGCAGCGACCGCCAGTTCTGCACGACGGCGATCGTCTGCGGCGGCAGCTTGCCGGCGGCGACGAGCATGAGCAGCCGGCCGTCACCGTGCTCCAGATCGGCGTCGAAGACGTCGTCCGAAGCCCGCAGCGCCGCGCGCGCCGGTCCCAGCCGGAACAGGGAGCCGGGCATCACTTCGGCGGCGTACGCCGCGCGCGGATCGCTCGCGTCTCCGAAGAAGAGCCGTCGCCCGTCGCTGGACCAGCCCAGGTTGAATCCGCCCCGCCGCGTCACCTGGTACTTCGCGCCGCCCTCGGGGCTCAGGGGCATGGAACGCGGCCGCCGCCTACCACCGGATGATCAGCTTGGGGTGCGTTCCGATTTTCTTCTCGAACGTCGCCGGATCGAAGTCCTTCGCGTCGACGATGGTGTCATTGCCCTTGTTGAGCATCACGTTCCAGATCCTGTCCTGGATGCCGTTCTCCCTGGACTCCAGCAGATTGCGGGTGATCTCCCACGTCTCGAAGAGCCGCCGCCCGATCACGCTCTGGATGCGGATCCCCTTCACGATGACGCGCGGGAAGTCCTGGATCTTGAAGTCTCCGGTCTTGAGACCGAACAGCACCACGTCGCCGCCGCGCCGCACGGACTGGACGGCGTTGTTGACCGACGAGTTGTAGCCCGCCATCTCGATCGCGACGTCCACGCCGTCGATGCGGCTGAACTTCACCACCGCCGCCACCACCTCGGGATCCGCCTTCCAGCCGTTGCCCTTGTCCGCGTGCGGCTTGAAGGTGATCACTTCGTCCGCGCCGAGCTTCTTCGCCAGCTCCGCGTTGATCGGGTTGGGATCGATGCCGATGATGCGTGAAGCGCCCAGCGCCTTCGCGATCATGATGGTGAACTGACCGATCGCGCCGCAGCCGAACAGCGCCACGGACTTGCCGCGCAGGTCCACCGCGGTGCTCGCGTGCACGGCGTTTCCGAACGGCTCCTGGATGGCAGCCACCTCGGGACGGATCTTCGCGGGATCGGTGCGCCACAGCACGCTCGCGGGCAGCTTGATGTACTCCGCGAAGCCGCCGTCGCGCGAGATGCCGATGATGCGCTCGTCGGTGCACACGTGGCGCTGGTTGATCAGGCACTGGTGGCAGCGCCCGCACGTGATGTGCGACTCGGCCGCCATGAGATCGCCGGGCTTGTAGGCGTAGTGCGCGGCCGCCACCGCGCCCACTTCCTCCACTTCGCCCAGCACCTCGTGGCCGATGACGCGCGTCGTCTTGCCCTCGGCCTTGAGCGAGTCGTGGATCATGTTCTTGAACGAGGTGCGGAACCAGATGCCGGCGTCGGAGCCGCAGAAGCCGGTGTACTTCACCTTGAGAATAACGGACTCGGCGTCCTGGGGATCTTTCGGGTCCAGGGCGGGTCGCAGGACGCGCTCGCGGCGGAAGCCGCGCGACTTGTCCCAGCGGTCGCGGTCGGCGTCGTAGACCAGCGCCCACATCTCCTCGCCCTGACGCGGCAGCGTGGGCTTGCCGGCGCGGGCGGCGCCGGCGCCCGTGGGCCGCCGGGGCGCGGGCGAGGTGCGGTTCGTCTGACTCGATCGCGTTCGTGAGGATGTCGACATCGCGGATGTTCCCTTCGGGTTGAAGTCTCGTCTAGCCCGCGGCGGCGCGGCGCGCCGGTTCGAGTGCGCGGCCCTGGAGGGTGGCGCCGCGCGCGTCTTCGATGACGACGCGCACGACATCGCCCGCCTCCACGCCATCCGCGGGAAGAATGGTGTGCTTGAAACTGTCGGTGCGGCCGGAGACGTATCCGTCGCGCCTGGGGTCGGACGCTTCGACCAGAATCTCCTGCTCGGTTCCCACCAGCGCGTGGTTGATCTCGCGCGTGATGCGCTTCTGCAGCTCGACGAGCTGGACGATGCGCCGGGTCTTCTCCTCCGGCGCCACGTCGTCGGGGAGCTTGCGCTGCGCATACGTCCCCTTGCGCTCGGAGTACTTGAAGATGAAGGCGGCGTCGAAGCGAACGTCTTCCATGAGACGCGCGGTGTCGTCGAACTCCGCCGCGGTCTCGGTCGGGAAGCCCACGATCGCGTCGGTCGTGAGGCCCAGGTTCGGAATGGTGGCGCGCATCTCGTCTACCAGCGCCCGGAACTCCGCGTTGCTGTAGGTGCGGCGCATGAGATCGAGCACGCGATCGCTCCCCGCCTGCAGCGGGAGGTGGATGTGCTTGCAGAGCTTCGGGTGCCCGGCGATGGCCCGGATGAGGGCGGGCGGAAAGTCCTTGGGGTGCGGCGAGGTGAAGCGCACGCGCTCGATTCCGGGAACGTCGCCCACCATGCGCATCAGGTCCGCGAAGCGGACGTCGCCGTGCCGGTACGAATTGACGTTCTGGCCGAGCAGCGTCACCTGGCGGAAGCCGTCGCGCACCAGCGCCTCGACCTCGGCCACGACGCCCTTCGGGTCGCGGCTCCGCTCGCGGCCGCGCGTGAACGGCACCACGCAAAAGGTGCACATGTTGTCGCAGCCGCGCATGACGGCGATCCACGCGTTGACGCCGCCGCTCCGGATGGGGTCGACGCCGGAGTACGTTTCCGTGACGGACAGTTTGAGCGCCGCCTTGTCGAGCGCCGCCGGGTCGACGGTACCGTCGCCGCGCGACGCGTCGATCAGCTCCGGCAGGTGCCGGTACGCATCCGGTCCCGCGACGAAGTCCACGATGTCGTGGCCGTCGAGGAGGTCCTGCTTGAGGTTCTGCGCCATGCAGCCGAGGATGCCGACGGTGAGTTCGGTGCTCCGCGCGGCCCGTTCGTGCTTGAGGCGCTGCAGCCGCCCGTAGATCTTCTGGTGCGCCCGTTCGCGGATCGCGCAGGTATTGATGAGCACGACGTCTGCGCGCTCGAAGCGGTCGGTGAGCGCGTGCCCGCGCCGGACGAGGATCGACTTCACCAGTTCCGAGTCGTACTCGTTCATCTGGCAGCCGTAGGTTTCGATGTAGACGTTGAGATTCATCGGTTCGCTCGTCGCCTCGGCCACGATACCATGACGGCGGTATGGGAGTCATACCGCCGCGTCATCCGGACGAAGTGGCGTGGAGATAACGTGTTAGCCGCTTCCCACTATACCAGAAGCGGCAACCCGGGGAAAGGCCGGCGATCCCGCCCCGCCGGGGCGCGGCCGGGGGGCGGGAACCGGAAACTGCTAGTGGGACGCGCCCGGAGACGGCACCGGGGCGGGAACCGCGTTCTTGATGGGCGGCAACGACTTGAGGTAGGCGAAGACCGCCTTGAGGTCGTCGTCGGTCGCCTGCGCGAGGTACGCCCAAGGCATGGGCGGCAGGATGGGCCGGCCGTTCCCCATGTGCTTGCCGCTGCGGATCGCAGCGATGAAGATTTCCTCCGTCCACAGGCCGATGCCGGTCTGATCGTCCGGCGTGAGGTTGACCCCGTAGGAAACGCCCCACGGCCCCACGAACGCGGTGAGATCCGGCGCCATCAGGTACCAGAACCCCGGCGCGTACGCGCGCTTGTCGATGTCCAGGAGCTTTGTCCCGGCCGGATGGCCGGAGAGAAGCCTGGTCTCGTCGGGC
>DASTOO010000239.1:0-3607 GCA_035762505.1 Candidatus Krumholzibacteriia bacterium | reverse complement strand
CACATCGGGTACGACATCTCAGTGCTCACCGTCGAGCGGGGGCACGAGATGGTGTTGTGCCTTCCCTTGAGGACCCACACCTTCTACTGGCACCGCGCCTCCTTTCCGGCGTGGACCGGCTGGGACCCTCGGCTGGTCGATGCTTCGGACCAGGAGGCCACCCTTGGTGTTCCAGGGCAAGTTCCTCGGTGCCCTGGGCCGCGCCGACCGGCTGGGTGAGTTGCCTCGCGATCCGGTCCGCACCGACGCGGCGCGCCAGCAGCGCATGGCCGAGCTCAAGCGTCACGACTGGGTCGTCTACGCCAAGACGCCACTGGCCGGCCCCGAAATGGTGCTGGACTACTTGTCGCGCTACACGCACCGCGTGGCCGTCTCCAACGAGCGCATCGTCGGCATCGATGCCAAGGGCGTGCGGTTGCGAGTGCGCGCCGATGATCATGGCGGCAAACGAACCGTTCACATCGACGGGCCGAGCTTCGTCGGGCGATTCATGCAGCACGTGTTGCCACCGGGCTTCAAGCGCATCCGCCACTACGGGCCGCTCAGCCCCGCGCTCAGGGCCGAGCGGCTGGCGCAGGCCCGCGCGGCGCTGGACCTGCCGGCGCCCAAGGCTCAGGCTTGCGAAGACGCAGCGCAGTTCCTCAAGCGCGTGAGCGGCATCGACGTCTCGTGCTGCCCGCATTGCCGCTTGGGCCATTGGCGCACGGTGCAGCTGTTGCCGCCGCTGCGCGAGGCCCCGGCACCCCACCGCCCTGCATGCAGAGCGCCACCGTGAACGCTGCTCAGCGTCTCACCTTGCACTCACTTGTCCGCGCTCACCGTCGCCGCGCTGGAACTGCTCATGCCCGGCCCGTGATTCACGTTCTTTGCGCAGCGCCCATGGCCCATTGCGCGCACCGCGTATACGCCCTCGAACCCTCCACACCGACCTCGTCGAGATCCCCACCCACAACAACCCAGTATCTCGATCACCGCAGCAACGTCTGAACCTTACATTGCCCAACACACCCCACGCCACCGCTCCAGCGGCGGTTCAGTCCATCGACGTTTATCTGCCGCGAAATCGACCACACGCTTGGCAACGATAGCGCCGCGGCAGATAAACGCTCTCCGTTCAACGACACTATCGCCCCGAAGCCTAGATCCAGATCCACGGACGCCTTCCCTCAGGAACCTCATGCATGACGAGAAGGCGGGCGTCATCCGCGCGGGTCGGCATTCGGTGATCGCGCAGGCACCAGACTGCGTGCGACCATGAAGAGGGCCGCACTCGCCAGCGGACTTACCAGGGCAGGATGTCACCATTCTGATGCAGGAAGCGCCCCGTGGTCTCGAGCTGCAGCTCGTCGATCCGGCAGAGCAGAGCGCTCACCGATTCATCCGGTTCCAGAATGCCTTGCCCGCCGGTCATCCCGGTGCGGACAGCGCCCGGATGGAGAATCACCACGGAGACCCCTCGCGGGGCCAAGTCGCGTGCCATCGACACGCCGGCCGCGTTGAGCGCGGCCTTACTCATGCGATAGCCGTAGTAGCCGCCAGACGTGTTGTCGCCGATGGAACCCATGCGGCTGGTGATGAGCGCGACCTTCGCCCCGCGCGCGAGGAGCGGCGTGAGAGCCTGGGTGAGGAAAAGCGGCGCGAGGGCGTTGATCTCTAGTTGTGCGCGCACGTCGTCTGCGCGGACGCTGCCAAGCGTATCCTCGATCAGGAGCCCGGCGCTGTAAATCAACAGACTGATCTCCTCACGCGCAAGGCGGGCAGCGAGTTCGACGCCGGCCTTCGGCGACGCGAGGTCGATCCCGCTCTCGATCCGCACGCCGAGTCGATCGAGATCTGAAGAACTGCGTCGACAAACGGCGATGACCGACACGCCGCGCGCCCGCAACTGCCGGACCAGCGCGAGGCCGATCCCGCGATTCGCTCCCGCGACGACCGCTATGCCCATCGCTCGCCTCCTTCCCGTGAACCCGATCCGGTGGAATGCGCGTGAGATTTCGTCCCGTTAGACACCTTTCCGGCGCTAGCGCGTTCGTCGGCGTGCCTTAATGAGGTTCCTGCCCGACGTCTTGACGTTGACGCTGCGCTGGAGGTCCGCGAAGGCATCGTGCACCAGACCGCGCAGCCATCGGCTGCCGGGATCGTTCTCCAGACGGAAGCTCCACACGAAGGAGAACGGCGTCGGCTTGATCGGAATCGGGGGCTCCAGCGCGCAGAGGCCGAATCGGTCCATCGCGTCGTCGATCACCAGTGGCGTCATCGTGGCGAGCAGATTGGTCTGCGAGAGCAGTGCTGGTATCTGCGAGAAGTTCGGGAGCGATGCGCCGATGGTCCGCTTCAAACCGTGCTCGTCGGCGGCGCTCTCGACCACGCTTCGCACGCCTTCGCCGAGCTGTACCTGGATGTGCGGCCATCGCGACCACGCCGCGGCACCCCATGAGGCGATCGCGGGATGCCCCTTGCGGGCGAACGTCACGGAATGCAGCTCCCCCTCAGGCGCGCGCTGGACGCCCTCGGGCGTGGCGACCGAGGAGGCGACCAGCGCCAGATCGATCTGGCTTTCGGCGACCGCGGACATCGTCTCCCGGTTGGGGGCAAGCCATTCCACCCGGACGCCCGGCGCGCGCCGCTGCACTTCGGAGATCACCTTGGGCAGGAGCGTTGGCGCGAAGTCCGCGATCGCGAGTCGAAACACCCGCGTGCTCGTCGCGGGATCGAACGGCTCGGGCGGCGCGACCACGCGCTGGATGCTGCGCAGGATGGGCCGCACGTCCTCGACGAGCTTTCGCGCGAAGGGGCTCGGCGCCATCCCGCTCCCGACCTTGACGAGGAGCGGGTCCCCGATCTGGTCGCGCAGGCGCGCGAGCGAATGGCTGATCGCCGATGGCGTCCGTCGCAGCCGGGCGGCCGCCCGCGTCACGCTTCCCTCGGCCATCAGCACTTCGAAGGTGACGAGAAGGTTCAGGTCGAGCCGACCCAATTCGATGTCGTTCATGATGTGTGAAATTAACGAGATGGACGCATGATGAATATGCCTCAACAATGCGTCCGTCGCAAACGCAGAAGCAGCGACCCACCGACCGAGGAGACCACCATGAGCGCTTCGCCCTTCTTCGTACGAACAACGGACTACGCTCAGCCGCTGAACGTAGTGGGCGAGCACATCACAGTGCTTGCCTCCGGTCGCAGGACCGGCAGCTACGAGATCTTCATCCAGGAAGGGCCCGAAGGAAGCGGCCCTATCCCGCATACACATCCGTGGGACGAGTCGTTCTTCGTGATCCGAGGCGAGGTCGAGTTCAGCCTCGGCGACGACGAAGCGAGCGTGGCATCCGTCGGAACGTTAGTCCACGTGCCTGCCGGCGCGAAGCACTGGTTCCGGTGGCGGCAAGGCGGCGGGGCGATGCTGTCGATCACCTCGCGCACCGGCGCCTCGGAGATGTTTGCGGACATACACGCGGAAATTGCCCCCGATCGGCCGAACCTGGAGCGACTGATGGCGATCGCGACGCGCCATGGACTTTCTACCTGGGCCGGATAGCTCGTCGCCATGGAGGAGGCCGACCCGTGTGCGCGGGCCGGCTTCAGGGAAATGCCGTCCACGGTCGCC
>DASTOO010000238.1:0-3932 GCA_035762505.1 Candidatus Krumholzibacteriia bacterium | reverse complement strand
GGTCGCCGGATGGTCGGGAGGTCGCGTACTCGGACGGTTCGGGGCAGATCTGGGTGCAGTCCACCACGAGCGCGGCGGTCCGGCGCCAGGTGCTCGACATGAAGCAGATCTCGCTGCAGCTGGTCGCGTGGTCGCGCGACGGGAACGACCTGCTGGTGAACGTCCAGCAGACGCAGAGCGGAAGCGACGTCTGGGCCGTGCCGGCGCGCGCCGACGGGGAACCGCGCAAGGTGCTCACGTCGCCCGCCACCGAGACGGCCCAGGGGTTCTCGCCGGACGGCCGCTGGATCGTCTACCTGTCGAATGAATCGGGCAACGACGAGCTCTGCGCCGCGCTGTACGCCTCTCCCGCGGCCCGCTTCCAGATCTCGGAGCGGGGCGCGCGTTCGGGCGAATGGATGCCGGACGGCCGGGGCGTCCTCTACCTCACCGCCGACGGCGCCCTGACGCGCGTCGGGGTGGATGCGACCGGCGAGCGCCTGGTGCTCGGCGCCTCGGAAGTCGTCCTGGGCGGGAGAGGCGTGCCGGGTCCCTTCGCCATATCGCCCGACGGCAACCGTCTGCTCGTGTCCGTGCCGGAGGGCGGCGGCACCACCACGCTGCGCCTCGTCACCGACTGGCGCGCCCTGGTTGCGCATCAGTCCGGCCGCCGCTAGGCGCCGCTCGCGAGGGCGGCCCCCGCCACGAAACCGCTCGACCAGGCCCACTGGAAGTTGTAGCCGCCGATACGGCCGTCGACGTCGCAGATCTCGCCGCACAGATACAGCCCCGGGCACACCCGCGACTCCATCGTCTCGAGGTGAATCTCGGACAGCGGAACGCCGCCCGCCGTCACCTCGGCGAAGCCGTAACCGCGCGAGCCCGTCACCGGCAGCTTCAGCTCGCAGACCGCCGCCACCAGCGCGCGCCGTTCGTCGCGCCGCAGCCGGTCGCCGCGTGTGGCCGGATCGACGCCCGCGTGGTCGCACAGGGAGCGCGCGAGGCGTTCCGGCAGCCGCTCGCGCAGGAGTCCCGACACGGTGCGCGCGGCTAGCGATTGCAGCACGCGATCGAAGTCCGGCGCTTCGACGCCGGGGAGGAAGTTCGCGAAGACCGCCGCGCGCGGATCCGCGACGATCTCGAGCAGGTAATAGCGGCTGAGGTCGAGCACGGAGGGGCCGGACATTCCGAAGTGTGTGAGCAAGGTCGAGTCGGTGAACGCGACCAGGCGCTTGCCGGTCCCCGAGCGCAACTCCAGCGCTGCGTCGATGGTGACGCCGGCGAGCCCGCACAGGAAATGCCCGCGCGGGAGCGTCAGCGGCACGAGGCCGGGTGTGACGACCGGCGTGATGGTGTGGCCCAGCCCGCGGACGAGTTCGTAACCGAAACCGTCCGATCCCGACTTGGGGATGCTCCTGCCCCCCGTCGCGATGACGACGCGCGCGGCGCGCACCGCGCCCCATTCACCGGAGACGACGAACCCCTCCTCGGCGCGCTCGATCGCGCGGACGCGGCGCGGAAACGCGATCTCCACCCCCTGCGCGCGCGCTTCCACGAGCAGCGCGTTCAGCACGGTGCGGGCGCTGTCGGTGGTGGGGAAGAGCTTTCCCGTCTCCTCGCGCTTGAGGTCCACGCCGATTCCGCGGAAGAACGCCGCCGTGGCGTTCACGTCGAAGCGCTGCAGCACCTTGCGGATCGCGTGGCGCGAGGAGCCCGCGAAGTCTTTCTCGTCCACCACGTCGTGGGTCACGTTGCACCGCCCGCCGCCGGCGATGAGGATCTTAGCCCCGAGCTTTCTCGCCCCGTCGAGCACCAGGATGTCGCGCGCGCCCGCGCGCGCCGCCTGGATGGCGGTCATCAGCCCCGCGGCGCCCGCTCCCACGACCACGTTGCCGGCCTCCTCACGCATGTACGACAGCATGACGGCAGAGACAATCTCCCGGCCACAACCAAAAAGAAGGCCGGTCGAGATTATCGACCGGCCTTCCGCAAAACCATGGAATGGGGGTCAGCGGTTGATGACGACGCGCGTGACCATGATCTCGTCGCCGACGGCGACGCGGTAGAAGTAGACACCGTTCGGGAGCGCGCTTCCGTCGTGGGCGCGGCCGCTGAAACACAGCTTCTGCCAGCCGGCCGGCATGTGGACCTGCGCGCTGCAGACCACCGCGCCGGACTCGTCGGTGACCTCGATGTCCATGTCGGCTTCGTGCGGAAGGCCGATTCGCACCTCCGTCGTGGCGCCGAGCAGCTCGACGCTGGCGGGGAGCGCAGTGCGCGCGGGAAGCGCGAGCGTCATCTCGTCGAGCAGGGCGGCCGCGCCGGACCCGGCGACGCCGGATGCGGCAATATGGCTGAAATCGATGGTCGCGGCCAGGCGCTGGAGCGCGGATGCGTCAGCGCGCGGCGCGAAAACGAGGGTGACAAGGCAGCAGGCGACTACACAAGCCGGGGCAAGCTGGCGACGGAAGTGAACACTCAAGGTGCATTCCTCCAACAAATTACGTCGTCGGGGCTCGTCGATCGGCCGAAAGTGGGGTGGCCGGACCACATGAATCCAAAGGAACTGATGAGAATCTTAGCAGTCCAACCCCCGTGCTGGCAACGGGTTTTTTCATCAGGGTGAGAGGATTCTCTCCACCCAGCGGGTCTCTTCGAAGCAGAATTCGATCCGCTCGTGCAGCCGGTCCTCCCGCCCGTACCAGAACTCGAAACGGTCCGGGATCAGCCGATACCCCGACCAGTAGGGCGGGCGGGGCACGTCCTTCCCCGCAAAACGCTCCTCCGCCGCGGCGACCCGGTCCAGAAGGACCTGCCGCGACTCCATCGCCTCGCTCTGGCGGGAGCCCCACGCGCCGATCTGGCTGCCGTGCGGCCGGGACGCGAAGTACTCGTCGGCCTCCGCCGGGGTCACGGGCTTCACGCGCCCCTCGATGTGGATCTGCTCGACCAGCGGCGCCCACCAGAAGCAGAGCGACGCCCACGGGAAATGAGCGAGCTCGCGCCCCTTCCGGCTCTCCAGGTTGGTGTAGAAGACGAACCCGTGCTCGTCGGCGTGTTTCAGGAGCAGCGTGCGCACGGCGGGGCGCCCGTGTTCACCCACGGTGGCGACCGCCATCGCGGTCGGTTCGATGACGCCGGCGGCCCGCGCGCGCGCAATGCCGTCGTTCACGCGATCGACCAGGTCACTGATATGGATCATGCGTCATCTCCTGCGGCCCCGGGACGTGGCTGCGGCGAGGATACCGGTCGGTCGGGAACGCGCGCAAGGAACATCGCGCCGGCCACGAAGAACACGATCAACGCCAGCATCGAGAGGCGTGGATTGCCCGTGGCGAGACTCACGGTGCCCATCAGGGCGGGGCCCAGCACCGCCGAAAAGCGCCCGATAGTGTTGTAATAGCCGAAGAACTGCGCGGACTGCTCCTCCGGGATGAGCCGCGAGTAGAACGACCGGGAGAGGCTGTTGATGCCGCCCTGGACGAGGCCGATGGCGACGGCCAGCGCGTAGAACTCGACGGGTCGCGTCAGAAGATATCCCCATACGCATATGCCGGCGTACACCACGATGGCGATGTAGATGCCCGTCTTCGCGCCGAAACGGGCGCCGATCTTTCCGAACGCGAGCGAGGCGGGAAAACCGACGAACTGGATCAGGAGCAGCGAAAGGATGAGCGTGCCGGCGGGAAAGCCGAGCGAGAGTCCGTAGTCCATTCCCATGCGCACGATCGTGTGCACGCCGTCGATGTAGAACCAGTACCCGACGAGGAAGAGCAGCACCACGCGGTGACGGCGCAGGTGCTTTATCGTTTCTGCGAGGTCACGAAGCCCGCGCCGCGCGGCGCCGTCGGCGCGGGTCGCGGGCGGCTCCTCGCGCACGGTGCGCGCCAACGGGATCGAGAACAGCGCCCACCACGCCGCCACGGTGAGAAACGACCATCGCGCGGCGTCCT
>DASTOO010000237.1:0-3369 GCA_035762505.1 Candidatus Krumholzibacteriia bacterium | reverse complement strand
AACGGAGACATCGAACCGATCGTGCACCTGTACGAGGAGATCGGCGACGAGGTCCCCACGCGGCTGCGCGGCATGTTCGCCCTTGCGCTGTGGGACGGCCCGCGGCGGCGCCTGCTCCTCGCGCGCGATCGCCTCGGTGTGAAGCCCCTGTACTACGCGGACACGGGCGAGATGCTCGTTTTCGGGAGCGAGATCAAGAGCATCCTCGCCCATCCGTCGCTGCGGCGCCGGGTGGACCCCGAGACGCTGCACCATTACCTGTCCCTCAACTACGTGCCCGCGCCGCGCACCATGGTGGAAGGCGTGCGCCAGCTCCGGCCGGGGGAACTCCTCGTGTGCGACGCGTCGGGGCCGCGCACCCGCGAGTACTGGGACCTGCGCTTCCAGGCGGAGGATGGCGTCGGCGAGGACGAGTGGGCGCGACGCGTGCGCGACAAGCTCGATGAGGCCACCCGCATCCGCCTGGTGAGCGACGTGCCTTTCGGCGCCTTCCTGAGCGGCGGCATCGATTCCAGCGCGGTGGTGGCGATGATGGCGGGCGCGCTTTCCGAACCGGTCAAGACCTTCGCCATCGATTTCACGGAGAAGTCGTTCAGCGAGGCCGGTCACGCGGCGCGGGTGGCGACGCGGTACCGCACCGAACACCACGTTCGCACCGCGTCCGTCGAGGTCGTCGAGCTGATCGACGATCTCATATGGTATGCGGACGACCCCCTGGCCGATTCGTCGATGATTCCCGTGTATCTGGTGTCGCAGTTCGCGCGCGAACACGTCACGATGGTTCTCACCGGCGACGGCGGCGACGAGGCGTTCGCCGGCTATCCCACCTACAACGCCCACTTCATCAGAGCCCTCTACCGCAAGATCCCGGGGCCGGTGCGCAGGAACGTCGTGCGCCGCCTCGCGCAGGCGCTCCCCGTCTCGCACAGCAAGGTGAGCTTCGATTTTCGCGCCAAGCGCTTCGTGGCGGGAGCCGAGCTGGATCCCGAAGAGTCCCACTTCTGGTGGCGCGTCATACTGTCCGAGTCGGCCAAGCGCGACCTCTATACGCCCGCGCTGCGTGCGCAGGTGGGAGACCGGCCCACCAGCGAGCTCTACCGCGAGCACTTCGAGCGCTCCGGAACCGACGACCCCCTCAGCCGCATGCTGTACGCCGACACGCGCTTCTATCTCCCCGCCGACATGCTGACCAAGGTCGATCGCATGTCGATGGCGAACGGTCTCGAGGCCCGCGGTCCTTTCCTCGACCACGAGCTGATGGAACTCGCTGCGCGAATCCCGTCCGCGATCAAGTTCCGCGGGCGCAGGCAGAAGTACATCCTGAAGCGGGCGGTCGCCCCGCTCCTTCCGCCGGAGATCCTGCGCCGGCGCAAGGCCGGCTTCAACGTCCCGGTGGCCGCGTGGCTGCACGGCGCGTTCGGGGACTACGCGCGCACGGTGCTCGCCCCCGATCGCGTGGCGGCCGCGGGCTTCTTCCGGCCCGAGGCGGTGCGACGGCTGCTCGACGAGCACGCCGCGTCGCGCGCCGACCACAGCTTCGCCATCTGGGGCCTGGTCTGCTTCCAGTTGTGGTACGAGCGCTTCATCGCGCCCTCCGAAGTGGCGCCGCCGCGCGCGGTGCGGGAGCGCTGGCGCATCCCCGTCCGCGAGCCCGTCACCCGCGGCTGAGGACCATGAAGCGCAAACTCCTCATCGGCACCTTGATCAGTATCGCCTTCCTTTACCTGGCGGTGCGCGGTATCGCGTGGAGCGAGTTCGTCGAAGCGCTCCGCCAGACGCGGTACGCCTTCCTCATCCCCGGCGTTATGTTCACGATGCTCGGCCACTTCAGCCGCTCGTTGCGCTGGAAGTTCATGATGGACCCCATCAAGGTCTGCCGCATCGGCCCGCTGTGGTCCGCGACCGCCATCGCGTTCATGGTCAACAATCTTCTGCCGGCGCGCCTCGGTGAGTTCGTGCGCGCGCTGGCCATCGGGCGCTCCGAGCGCGTGAGCCGCTCCGCGTCGTTTGCCACCATCGTGTACGAGCGCGTCGTCGACGTCTTCGTGCTCATCGTGCTTCTGTGGTATAGCATGGTGACGATCTCGGGCCCGGCCTGGCTGGCGCGCAGCGCGGAGATCCTGATCGCGTGCAACGTGGCGCTGTTCGTGCTCCTGTTCGCCATGGTGCGCTGGCGCGCGCGCTTCCGCGCGCTCGTGGAACGCGCCGCGCGCCCGCTCCCCGCCGACACGCGCCGGCGCCTGCACGTTTCCGCCGACTCGTTCGTCGACGGCCTCGGCGTCGTCACCCGGCCGCGCGCCGCCCTGCCCATCATCGCCCTCTCGCTCGTCGTCTGGGGCTGCGCCGTGCTCGGCGTGTACTTCTGCGTGCTCGCGTTCCGCCTGGAGGTCCCCCTCCTCGCGAGCCTCTTCGTCATCGTGGTGGTCTCCCTCGGCTCGATGATTCCCTCCGCGCCGGCGTTCCTCGGGACGATGCAGTACGCCTGCATCATCGGGCTCGCGGCATTCGGGGTACAGCGCGCGGACGCCCTCGCGTTCTCCACCGTCTACCACGCGACACAGTTCTTCCCCATCACGATCGCCGGCCTCTATTACGCCTGGCGTTCGCACCTGCGCTTCTCCGAGTTGTCCGAGGGAAAGATCGCCTGATCAGTCGCGGGCGCGCCCCAGCGTTTCCCGCACGGTGACGTCGATCATCGCGGCTAGGCGCGCGAGCATCTCGTCGCCGTGCGCCGCACTCGCCCGCGCCGGCGCGCCCGCGTACGCGCGCGCGAGCCCCATGTCCGCGAAACGTTCGACGCCGCGCCGCAGGTTGTCGGAAAGACTGATGTCGACCTCGGGAAGCGTCCGCCGCAGGGATTCACGCACCGACGCGGGCGACACCGCCAGCACAATCGACGTCTCGTACTCGCCGGCGTGGCACGCGCCGCGCCTGAACTCGTCGGACAGGGTGCGCGCGAAGCGCCTCTCCAGCGGCGTCGCCGCGCTGGCGCGGCCCGCGGGAAGGTCCGCCACCGCCGCACGCACCGCCGCATCGTGGGCCGGCTCCAGGTGGTTGTTCACCAGGCACGCGTGCGCGGCACCCGCCCGCAGCCACCCCACCGCGACCGCGCGCAGGTAGCCTGCGACGTCCGCGGCGGGAACGCTCACCGCGCCCGCGAAGTCGCGTGCGCACTCGGTGACACCGTAGGGCGCCTCCGGCGCGACGAACGCGTTCACACCCGCGGCGCGCAGGAGCGGCACCGCTCGCACCGCGGCCGCGCGCGATATGATTAGGTCGGTGTCGAGCGGCAGATGCGGCCCGTGGGGCTCGATCGCCCCCACCGGGATGAGAATGCACAGCGGATCGCCCGACCGGGCGGCTGCGGCG
>DASTOO010000236.1:0-3679 GCA_035762505.1 Candidatus Krumholzibacteriia bacterium | reverse complement strand
CCAGCGTCAGCCCCACCGCACTCGCCACCCGGTGGAACGGCCCCGTCTCTCCCGCCACGACCTCCGCCCGGCTCACGTTGAACAGCCCGCCCGCGTTCAAGGACACCGTCCAGACCAGTTCCATCCCCTTCCCCAGCGCCGCGTACCGGAACGCCGCGCCCGTCACCGGTGTCGGAACGACGAAGCCCGTGAGCCCGTTGTTGTGCAGGTTGGCGTGGAAGCGCGGCCAGGGCGCCTTGCTGTCGTCCCACGCGCCCGCGAAGTCCCACACGTACAGACCCTTGTCCCACCCCCCCGCAACCAGGTCGATGTCGCCGTCGAGATCCACGTCGGCGAGCTGCGGGACGCCGCGCATAGCGTCCTCCGTCTTGAGAGGGAAGCCCGCGACCGGGTCGCCGCTCACGTTCCACGCCATCAGAAACTGCGTCTCGCTGCCCAGGATGATGTCCGGGCTGGCGTCGCCGTCGACGTCCGCGATGATGGGAGACGACTCGGTGTACGTCGTGGTCGAGTACTGTTTGGGCCAGCCGGGGAGCGCGTTGCCGTTGCTCTGGAGCCCGTATACCAGGCCGCTCGCGCGCGCCACGAAGATCTCCAGCCTGGCGTCCCCGGTGACGTTCCCCAGTGCGGGCGACGACGCGAAGAAGTTGTTCCACGGGTTGTTGCTGAAGAACAGCGAATAGAGCTGGGTGCCGTCGTGGTTAAGGACCCGCAACGCGCCCACGCCCTCGTTGATCACGATCTCGAGGTCGCCGTTGTCGTCCACGTCGCCGACGGCCGGACTCCCGGCAATGTCGCTGGAGAGCACGTAGGGCCATCCCGCCGGCTGCGAGCCGTCTTCGTTGAACACGTACAACCGGTCGCCCTGGGAACCGACGATCAATTCCTCCATGCCGTCGTTGTCGAGGTCGGCCATGGCCGGCGTGGAGTAGTTGAAGGTGCAGTTCGGCATGCGGAAGAACACCCCGGGCGTGGCCGGGTTGAGGTCGCCGTCGATCAGTTCGCTCCCGTCGGCATGCCAGACGTAGACGACGCCCTTCTCGTCGACCGCAACGACTTCGGGGAGGTTGTCGCCGTCCATGTCGCCCACCACCACGCCGGCGCGCAACGTGTTCTCCACCGTCCGCGGCCATCCGGGCAGCAACGCGCCGAGGTGATTGAATACGTACACCGTCTTCAGGTCACGGGACGCCGCAATAATCTCGAGCCCCGGCGCGAGATCGAGTTGCGCCAGGGCGGGGTGCGACACGAACGAATTGCCCAGCGGCGAGAGCACGCCCCACGTCTGCGGGTCACCGTCGCCGTTGATCACCTCGCTCCCGTCGGCGTGGAAGGCGTACACCTTGTCGGCGCATTGCACGATCTCGAGATCGCCGTCGCCGTCAATGTCACCGACGGCCGGCGACGTGGCCGTTTCCTGCGCCAGCGGAAGTGGAAAGCCGGTCATTTGCGGCGGGTTCGTGCTGCCCGACGCCGTCGCCGAGACGGCGCTCTCGTTGCCGGACGCGTCGATCGCCGTGGTGCGGAAATAGTAGAGCGAGTTCGAATTCAGTCCCCGGTCCAGAAACACGGTGTGCGTCACCGGATCCACGTTGGACCTGACCCAGGGGCCGGAGGGCGTGGTGGAGCGGTACAGGTAGTAACGGGTCACGTCGAGGCTGGGACTCTTGTCCCACGAGACCTGCAGCCGGTCCGCGCCGAGGCTCGGGTCGACGACGGGGGCGCCCGGCGCCGACGGGACCCGAAGCTCGACCACGTCCTGAAACAGGCGTCCGTAGCTGTCCGTGATCGCGATGTCCAGCGGGTTCTCGACAACGACGATGACCTCGGTCATCTCGAAGCCGTCCGTGTTCTCCGCTTCGCCGAGGGGAGGAATCGGCGGATAGACATCGGTCCCGTCCGTGATCAGGAACCCCCCCAGCGCGCTGGCCGTGGCGGCGCCCCCGGGATACGAGCCGGTTCCGAAGTTCTTGACCCGGTAATACAGCCGGAACTGTTCGCCGGCCTCGACGATACCGTTGCCGTTTCCGGTGGCGGTGTCGTCCACGCGCAGGGTGACGAGGGAAAGAACCGGCTGGTGCACTTCCTTCTTGAACTCGTCGCGCCACGCCTCCGTCCCGTCGTCCTGGATGACGACGGTGAACGGCACCGCGTAGACGTCGGGCAGGCCCTCGTCGAAGGTCACGCGCACCGCATCCGACGCCACGACCGTCGCGCCGTCGCCGATCACGCCCGCGTCCGCGAGGCTGTCGGCGATGGTGACCCCGGGGTCGCCGCTGCGCAGGACCAGGGACACGAAGCCGGTGGGAATCGTCCCGGTGTTCTTGAGCGAGAGGGTGAGGTCCACGATCTCGCCGCCGTCGATGGCGCCGTCTCCGTTGCCGGACGTACCGTCCGCGTTGTCGTCGTCCACCGTCATACCGGCCAGCCGCACATACGCGCCACCGGTCGTCACGGTGATGGTCCCGTCGTAACGCCGGAGGTTATGACCGGTCACCACCACGTCAATGACACCGGCGCTCTCGGCGCGGAACGGCACCATGGCCGCTCCATTGACGTCCGTGGTCGCGACCGCGTAGTCGTCGTCACCCTTGCTGAGACAGACCGTCGCTCCGGGAACGGGGTTGCCCCCGCTCGTCACGGTGACAAGAATCGAGTTCTTGCCGACCCCCACGCCGGCAGTGTGGCTCACGCTCGCAATCGCGGGCCGGTGCGTCCACATGGGAAGCTCGGGGTCCGCGAGGAGCGTGTAGATGTAGTGCGTCCACAGGTCCGCGAAATCGCCCGCCTGGGCGTTGCCGGTGCGGGGGAGCCGCGAGCGCGCGAACGTCTCTCCGATGTTCACGACGAGGGAATCGAACGCCAGGCCGTAGAACTCGTTCATGTACGCCGACGACACGTTGGGGAACGCGCTCTCGTTGGCGCCGACCACCGCGACGGCACCGCCGTTGGGGTTGCGCCAGAAGTGTTCCGCCAGGCAGTAGTAGTTGTAGGCCGCACCGGTGCAGTTCAGGAAGTAGAGGCACGAGAGCCGGTCGCCGTTGGTGAGCGCGTCCGCGTCCGCGTTCACGATGCTCGCGTCGCCCACCGACATGTTGAACCGGTAGCCGTGCCCCACGTGAATTACGTGATTGAAGCCGGTGTCGAGCGAGTCCAGCGCCGCGGCGCGCTTCTCGTCGACCGAACCCGGGAAGTACTCCTCGGTTTCGTACATGCGCACCACGTCCAGGCCGGGCTCGGTGAGCGTGGTGTTGTATATCCACTCCGTCAGGTCGGCGCCGTTCAGCGTGATCGGGGTGGGGGGGGACCAGTTGATCGGGAACAGGACCTCGCCGAGCAAAAGGACGCGGTGTCCGAACGACACGTCGGCGGGTGTTTCGTAGGCGATCACCTTGCCGGTCATCATCACCACTTCCGCCACCGACGACGTGGGCATGCGTCCCACGTAGACCTCGGCGTAGAGATCCGGACTGTCGGCCGGCGTCGCCTCCCCGAACACGGCGTCGCCGTCGGTGTTCCATGTCCCGTCCAGACACCCGAAGTACATGTCGACGGGCAGGAAACGCCCGCCATCGTAGAAGCCGCTCCACGCCATGCGCGCCGGGACCTCGCCGGTGTCGCCGCCGAGGAGCAGATACGTGATGCCCCACTTGGCGTAGGCGTCCTGCACGAAGGTCCG
>DASTOO010000235.1:0-5312 GCA_035762505.1 Candidatus Krumholzibacteriia bacterium | reverse complement strand
GTGGCGAGTGCGGTGGGGCTGACGCTGGACGGCGAGGTGCGGCTGGTGGACCGCGACGTGGAGATGGGGTCGGCGTACGTGTACCGGCTGGAGGGAGAGGACGGGGTCGTGAACGAGACGATGGCGGTGGTGGTGCCGGTGACGCGGGCGAAGCTCGGTCAGAATTATCCGAATCCGTTCAACCCGGAGACGCGGATCGAGTACTGGGTGGCGGGGGGCACGGACGGGTCGCGGAGTGCGGTGAGTCTCGTGATCTATGACGTGCGGGGTGCGCGGGTGCGGACGCTGGTGAGCGGGGAGAAGGCGTCGGGGCGGTACGCGGTGAACTGGGACGGCCGCAACGACCACGGCGCGCCGGTGAGCTCCGGTGTCTACTTCTACCGGATGACGGCGAGGGGTTTCGAGGATTCCCGCCGGATGGTCCTTTTGAAGTAGCGGAGCGAGATCGAAGCGTGTCGCGCGGCAGCCATCCGGGACGACCTTTCTCCTCGCGAGCGAGTCGCCACGGGTGGCTCCTGCCGCGCCGAGTATGTCGTTGACGGGCGGCACGTGCTCGGGTATACTGAGAGCCACATCGTCCCAGCACCACAACCGCGGGAGCGCAAGCGAAACGCGATCTGCTACCAACGTCCGGCATTCTATTTCACGTTCAATCATATAGGTCCGACCGCTGCGTCAGCCATGGGGCATGACGCGCGCGGCCGGTCAGGCAACAGGTCCGAAGATCGCCGCCGCTCCCAACGGCGAACGACTGACCGCGCGCACCGGAGGGTTATCGCCGATGAACCGCCATTTCGCCCGCGTCTCATTCGTTTCAGTGTTCGCGCTCACCGTCTTCGTGCTGGAGGCGGGCGCTGCCGATCTGACCTTTCGCGTTCCGGTGCCCGCGACCGCGACGGTGACCCCCGCGCCCGGCGGTGACCGCGTGTCCTTTACCGGGACGGAGTGGCTCGTTTCGAGCGAGCCCGGGTACGCCGAGCTCCCCTATCGGGTCGTGCGTGTGCTGCTGCCGCCCGGGGAGACGGTGGAAGCCGTGGAGTTCCGTTCCGCCGAGCCGCGCCTGATTCGCGCGGGTGTTTCACCCGCCATCACCGGCGTGCTCCGAACCAGCGAGGGCGCCGAGGCGCCGGCATCCGCCGCGGTCCTGTCGGAGTCCGTGGCCGAGCGCGGCCGCTACCTGGGCGTCGGCTGGCTGCACGGGTACGCAATCGCCAGCGTCGCGATCTACCCGACCGAGATGCGCGGGGACGAGCTGCACGCGGTCGCTGAAGTCGCGTTCACCGTGCGCACGCGCCCGTCCGCGACGATCCCACAGCGCCGCGAGCGGCATCGCGCGGGCTTCGACGAAGCGACGCGCGCACGTGTGGGTGGAATGGTGCTCAACGCCGACGCGGTTTCGGCGTATCCGGCCGTGGGGGCCGTCGTGCCGGAGGTGCCGGGCGGCTTCGCGCCCTCCATCTTCCCCTCGCTCGAGGGGAGCGCGGTGGACTACGTCATCATCACCACGGATGCTCTCGCGCCCACCTTCCAGGCGCTCGCCGACTGGAAGACGGAGAAGGGCGTCCCGACGGTCGTGCGCACCACCGAGTGGATCGCCGCGAATTATCTCAACGGGGCGGACATGGCGGAGACGGTCCGTAACTTCGTGGCGGACGCGTACGCGAAGTGGGGCATCACCTGGCTGCTGCTCGGCGGCGACACCGACCAGGTGCCCGTGCGCATGGCGTGGTCCGTGTTCTACGACGACGGGCGCATGCTTCCTGTCGACATGTACTTCGGCTGTCTCGACGGCGACTGGAACGCGGACCACGACGCGATCTTCGGGGAATTCGCCACGGACGAAGCGGATCTCTACGCGGAGGTGTACACCGGCCGGCTGCCCGCGCGTTCCATCGCCGAGGCGGCGGTGATGACGGCAAAGGTCATGGAGTACGAGAAGCCGTCGCAGCCGTCGTACGGCAAGAAGATCCTCATGCTGGCGGAGGTGCTGTTTCCGTCGAACTACCACCCGGGCGATCCCATATCGCAGGACGGCGCCAACCTCGCGGAGTTCATACGGCTCTCGTACATGACAAGTCCGTCGCTCTACGTCACGCGCATGTATGAGAACTACCCCGCGTACCCGGGCGCGCTGCCGGAGACGAGGCTGACCGCCATCGATTCGCTGGACGCCGGCTACAACCACGTGGTCCACATCGGCCACGGCTTCCGGTTCAACATGTCGGTGGGGGATGCGAGCATCGTGAACGCCGACGCCGACGCGCTGACGAACACGACGCGGCTGGCGAACTTCAACCTCCTGAATTGCACGGCCTGCGCGTACACGTACGAGAGTCTCGCCGAACACTACCTGCGCAACCCGAACGGCGGCGCGGTTTCCGTGGTTGGGGCCAACGACAGCGCGTTCCCGAACACTGCGTTGTCCTACCAGGCGGAGTTCTACGAGCTCGTCCTGCAGAGCGGTGTCACCAGCCTGGGCGAGGTGTTCGCGTTGTCGCGCGAGCCGCGCACCCCGTTCGCGCTGGCGGCCGACGGGGCGGACCGCTGGACGCATTTCGTCTACACCTGCCTCGGCGACCCGGAAATGCCGCTGTGGTCGGAGACGGTCGCTCCGCTCAGCGCCAGCTTCCCGGCCAGCGTGAACAAGGGGACCACCCAGATCACCGTGACGGTGACGAGCGGGGGCAATCCGGTCGAATCCGCGGTGGTGTGCCTGTCCAAGGACGGCGACGACTACGAGGTGGGGACCACGGACGGCGCCGGCCAGGTGACGCTGTCGTTCCGTGCCGAGAGTGCGGGGTCCATCAAGGTGGTCGCGACCGGACATAATTACAAGCGCTTTGACGGCGCCATCACCGTCGCGGGAACCGGCCCGTACGTGATGCTCAACTCCGTGACCATCGACGACGACGCCGCCGGCGGCACCAGCGGCAACGGCAACGGGGTGATCGAAGCGGGGGAGACGGTCGACTTCGCGCTCGCGTTCAAGAACACGGGCACGTCCTCCACCACCGGGTCGCTCACGGTCCGCCTGCGCAGCAACGACGCGGGGATCACCGTGGTCGACAGCACCGCGAACCTCGGCACGATCGCCGCGGGTGCCACGGTGATCGCGACCACCGGCGTGCGTGTGACGTTCGCGGCGAGCCTGCCCGACGAGTATACCGTGCCGTTCGTGACGGTCGTCCGGGTCAACGCCGTCGAAACCTGGCGGGACGAGTTCAAGAAGGAGGTCCATCTGGGGAGCCTCTCGCTCGTCAACCTCAGGATCGACGACACCGCGACGGGGAACGGCAACGGTGTCGTGGACGCGGGCGAGCAGTTCCGCCTCTATTACCGGGTGAAGAACTTCGGAACCGGCACCTGGCCGGGCGGATCCATGGCGGTCGCCGACCTGGACGCCGGCTTCAACATCATCTCCGGTGCGGACACGTACGGGGCCATCCCGCCGCTGACCGCGGCGGAGAACGCGACCGGGCTTCTTCTGGTCGAGCCGAGTGTGGCGAGCGAGCACCGCCTGCGGATCCAGATCACGGACCTCTATGGCCGGGCCTACGTCGACACGGTGGAATTGCGCGCGCCCGTTCCCCCGACGGCCTTGCTGGTCGATCCGGGCCTCGGGCCGGACCGCCTGCAGGTCACGTGGACCGCCAGTGCGAGCCCCGATGCCGCGCGCTACAACCTCTATCGCTCGACCGGGGCGGCGGGACCGTTCACGAAGAGCAACGTCGACCCCGTCACCCACGCCTACTTCGTCGACACGGGCTTGAGCGCCACGACGAAGTACTATTTCAAGGCGACCACCATCGACGCGTCCGGCAACGAGAGCGCGATGACCGCCGCATTCTCCGGGAGCACCAACCCGTCGCAGGTGGTGGGCTTCCCGATCGGACTGGACCTAGAGACCGCCTCATCGCCGGCCGTCGGTGACATCGACGGCGACGGCCTGCCCGAGATCGTCGTGGGTGATCGTCTCCTGTACGCGTTCCACGGCGACGGCGGCGAGGTTGTTGACGGAGACGGCAGCCCGGTGACGTGGGGCGTGCTCTCCGACCAGGGGCAGGGTTTCGTCAGCCACGTGGCGCTGGCCCAACTCGACGGTCTGCCGGGGCTCGAGATCGTGGCGCCGTCGCGCGACACGAAAGAAGTATACGTCTTCCGGCACACGGGTGACGCGCTGGCGGGCTGGCCGCGGCCGGTGGAGAACCCGATCCGCGCGGGCGCGGTGGTGGGCGACATCGACGGCGACGGCCTCCCGGAGGAAGTCGTGGCGATCGATGAGTTCGGCGTTCTGTACGTCTGGCGCGCGGATGGCACCGAGTTCTTCGACGGCGACGCCAATCCGGCGACCCAGGGCGTATTCAAGCGCCTCACCGGGGCGACCTTCCAGTATTCGACGCCGGCCCTGGCCGACATCGACGGCGACAGCCGCGACGAGATCATCGTCGGCACGCAGGCCGATCAGCTGTACGCGTTTAATCAGGACGGGAGCAACGTGCCGGGCTTCCCGGTGGCGCTCGGCGGCGACATTTCCGGCAGCCCGGCGGTCGGCGACGTGGATGGCGACGGCGACCTCGAGATCGTGATCGGCGTCAACAACGGGAGCGTTCGTGCCATCCATCATACCGGCACGGACCTGTGGCTGCGGTTCCTGCCGAACGCCGCCTTCTTCGATCCCTCGCCGGCGCTGGCCGACGTCGACGGCGACGGCAAGCTCGAGACGTTCATTCCGTCGTCGAACGGGAAACTCTACTGCATCACCTACACCGGCGCGGACCGCACCGGGTTTCCGGTGACGTTCTCCGCCACCACCTCCACCGAGTCGTCCCCGGTGATCGCGGACGTGGACGGCGACGGGTTCGTTGACGTCGTGCTCGGGAGCGAAGAGCAGAGCATCTGGGGCTGGGACCGAAACGGCGTCGTGCTGGAGGGCTTCCCGCTGAAGACCGGCGACGCGATGCGCGGCGTCCCGCAGCTCGCCGACGTGGATCTCGACGGCGACACCGATCTCGTGGCCGCGGGTTGGGACAAGAATCTGTACGTGTGGGATTTCACGGGAACCTGGGACGACAGCAAGGCGCCCTGGCCGCGCTTTCACGCCAACCTGCACAACAACGGACGCACCGGATTCAGCCTGCCGACGCCGATCGGGGGTGCGGTGTTCCGGTACACGGCGCTGGGGAAGGGGATGGAACTGGTCTGGACGGTGTCCTTGAACGCGGGCGGGCTGTTCAACGTGAGCCGGGCGGAGGTCGTGGCGGGAGAGACGGGGCCGTTCCACCGGGTGGCGAGTGCGGTGGGGCTGACGCTGG
>DASTOO010000234.1:0-2213 GCA_035762505.1 Candidatus Krumholzibacteriia bacterium | reverse complement strand
TCAAGAATTATTCGGTTTTCCGCAACTGACGAGGGGAAAAGCGCTTCGACCGGTTATCCACAGCCGGGAGCGCGGACGGGGGGTGCGGCTTCGGGCGTCGCCCGACGTGCGGCCTGCGGAGCCTACTCGTCCTCGATCTCGAGATCGAGGACGATGCGGACGGACGACACCCGCTCGATCTGCTCGCGCGTGAGGTACACCGGGACGTGCACTTCTTCGACGATCGGAATCGACACCGCGGAACGCGTCGGCGCCGTCACCTGCGGCGCGTCCGCGGGCTTCGGCGCGGCTTTGGGCCCCGGCGCGGCTGCGGGCTTCGGTGCGGCTTTGGGCTTCGGCGCGGCTTTGGATTCCGCAGGCGCCGGCACCGGTTTCGCCGACGCCGGGGCGGAAAGGGCGGATTTCAGCGACGGCTTCGCCGGGGCCGGTTCGCGGCGTGGTGCATGCCGCATCGGGTCGGTGACGAACTCCTCGGGTCCCGCGTCGCGCGCGTTGTCGGAAGCTTCCGATGCCTCGTCCAGCGACGGCAACCTGCCCAGCTCAATGTCGAAGCCGGATTCGGGGATCGCTTCGAAGAGGTCGTCGCCGTCCGCGGCGCGGCCCTTCGCCGGCGCGGTCGCGGAAGGAGCGCTCGCGCGCCCGGGCGTCCTGGGCGAGGGAGCGGGGGCGGCGCGCGGTGCCGGGCTGGCCTCGCCGGACTCCCGCAGCGCGAAATCGACGGCATGATCCACCTCATGCTCGTGGATGATGTCACCCTCAAGCGCGGATGCCGCGGGCACCGGGGCCGCCTTCCGCGCGGGCGCTGCCGCGGCCATCTCCGGGACCGGCGGCGGTACCGGCGCCGCCTTCGCGGGTGTGGGCGCCGCGACGCCGATCGCTTCGTCGCGTTCGAGACGCTCCTTCAACACGCCGTACACCTTGGTCGAAATGCCGTGCAACGTCTCGTAGACACCCTTGCCCGTCGTGGCCACAGCCTCGAAGGTCGGGACGTTCATCGGATTGAGACTCGCGTTCAACTCGGCCACCGTCATCGCGTCCGGCAGATCGCGCTTGTTGTACTGGATCACCCACGGAACCTCGTCGAGACTCATCCCGTGCTCGTTGAGATTCTGCTCCAGATTCTTCAGGCTCTCGAGATTCTCCGCGAGCTTGGCGCGCGAGGAGTCGGCCACGAACACGACCGCATCCGCACCCTTGAGCACGAGCTTGCGCGTCGCGTTGTAGTACACCTGGCCGGGCACGGTATAGAGCAGGAAACGGGTGCGGTATCCGTTGATCTCACCGAGCTCGAGCGGCAGGAAGTCGAAGAACAGCGTGCGGTCGGTCTGGGTCTTCATCGAGACCATTTTCCCCTTGGCCGACGCCGGCGCCTTCTCGTGGATGAATTCCAGGTTGGTGGTCTTCCCGCTCACCCCGGGACCGTAGTAGACGATCTTGGCGTTGATCTCGCCGCCTGTGTAGTTCAGCACGACCATGTTCGTCGCGTCCTTCCCGCCCGCTGCGCGTCATGTTCCCCGCTTCGGAGCTGCTGGCGAATTCGTCAGCCGGAGCGGCCCACAGAATGTGCTCTTGCTGCATGAGGCCAGGGTGAGAAAGCTCAAGCGCCTCTGTGTTAACGGCCGCCCCGGCGGGCTGAGAAGGGCAAGTTGCATGCCAACGAACGGGCGCGTTCGATCACGCAACAAACGCTCCGGCAGGCGGTTGGGCCCCGGCGCCCCCGGGCGGCACGCGGGTCGTGGGGGTCAGGGTGCAATATGCTCCCGCGCTTGCAAAACGAGGAGGCGACCGACTACCATCGCGTCTCCGCACGATGAACACTCGACGCCGTGACGCCACGCTCTTCCTCTTCGGCGCGGTCCAGCTGATCGCCCTGTCCGCGGACCGCCTCAAGCAGTTCTCGTTCGTCGGCATGCTGGGCCTGCTGGTTCCGGGCTCGAGCGTCGAGTTGCTGAAGCTCACGCTCTTCACCCAGGTCCCCATCATGCTCCTGACCCCGTTCGCGGGAGCGCTGATCGATCGCTGGAACAAGCCGGTGACGATACTCGTCGTTTCGCTGGCGCGCGCCGTGATCCTGCTCTTCGTCCCCGCTGCGTTCTTCCGCTCGAATTCCATCTACGCGTTCTACGCGGCCGCGTGCCTGCTCTCGACGTTCGACCTGGTGTTCGCGCCGACGCGCTCGGCGCTGCTGCCCGAGGTCGTGCCGCGCGAGCGCC
>DASTOO010000233.1:0-2481 GCA_035762505.1 Candidatus Krumholzibacteriia bacterium | reverse complement strand
GTGCTGCTGCATGCGTTCACGTTCCGCGACGCCGAGCGGCTCGTCGACGTGCAGATCGTCGATCCGAACAATTTCACTCCGACCAATTTCAACTCGCGCATCACCACGGCCGACTTCGCCGAGCTCCGTGAGCAGCAGACGTCGTTCTCCGAATTCGTCGGTTACCTCAACGGTTCCACCGTCAATCTCACCTACCATGGGCAGCCCAAGCGGCTGACCGGCGCGTACATCACGCACGACTTCTTCCGCGCGCTCGGCGTGGCACCGGCGCTCGGGCGGGATTTTCTGCCCGAGGAAGATCAGCCCGGCGTCAACAAGGCCGTATTGCTGAGCGACGCGTTGTGGAGAAACGAGTTCAACTCCGATCCGAACGTGATCGGACAGGCCGTGCGCGTGAACGGCCGCGCGGGCACGATCGTGGGCGTCATGCCGCCGAAATTCCAGTTCCCGGCCAACGAAGAGTTGTGGATTCCGGTGAACGCCGAATTTCCCGTCCGCCCGCGCAACGACCGCGGGGTCAATTTCATCGCGATCCTCGCCCGGCTGCGCCCCGGCGTGTCGATCGACCAGGCGGAGGCGGAAGTCACGAGCCTGGCGCAGCGGTTCGCCGAGCAGTATCCCGACACCAACAAGCAATTCACGCTCGGCTACGTCCGCCCGCTCATCGCCGCGTTCACGGGCGGCCCCCTGCCCGGCCTGCTCTACACGATGCTGGCCTTCTGCGGCGGCGTGCTGCTGATCGCCTGCGTCAACGTCATGAACATGCAGTTTGCGCGGGCCTCGCTCCGCGCGAAGGAGCTGGCGATCCGGTCTTCGCTGGGCGCCACCCGGATTCGTCTGATCCGGCAGATGCTCACGGAAAGCCTGCTCGTCGCCGCGATCGGCTCAACCGTCGGGGTCGCGGCGGCGTTGTGGGCCACCGACTATCTCAACGAAACGGTGCATCACTCGATCCAGAACCCGATCCCGTCCTGGATGAATTTCACCGTCGACGGCGACGTGCTTGTCGTGGTCGTCGGAGCGACCGTGATTTCGGCGATTGTTTCCGGTTTCGTGCCGGCCTGGATGTCGTCCCGCGCGAATTCGGTCGAAGTCATGAAAGAAGGCGGTCGCGGCAACACCAGCCGCTCGGTCGGCTTTATCACCCGGGGTCTGGTCGTGTTCCAGATTCTGGTGACGTCCGTCCTGCTGATCGGCGCCTTGCTGCAGATCCAGGAAATCGTGCGCCGGCAAACGGTCGACTACGGCTACGACACCAGCGGCATCCTGGCCACGCGGATGGGCCTGATGGAGGGCGACTATCCGACCTCGGCCACACGCCAGCTCTTTTACGAGCGCCTGCTCCGCGAACTGCGCGCCACCCCGCAGTTCGGGTCGGCGGCGCTGACCTATGGTTTCCGCATGGTATTTTCGGGCAACATTCCCGTGGAAATCGAGGGTCGCAGCTACCTCAACGATTCCGACCGGACGACCGCCGAGTTCGAGAACATCACCGCCGGTTTCTTCGACACCCTCAGCGCTCGACTCCTCGAGGGGCGCGACTTCACAGATCTCGACTCGGACCAACGCGAGCCCGTCGCGATCGTGAACGCGCTTTTCGCGCGCAAACACTTCGGCAACGAGAGCCCGCTCGGCCGCCGCTTCCGCACCATCCAACAGAACGGCACCAACCCGGGCCCCTGGCGCACCATCGTGGGGGTTGTATCCACCATTCGGATGCAAGGACCATTCGACAACCGGAGCGACGGCACCGGGTTCTACCTTCCGTACTTCGCCACCGCCTTCGGTGAACTCGCGCCCGAACCGGTCGCGTTGCAATTCGGCACGGCCGTGGTTCGGCCGCGAGGCGGACAACGGCCTGAAGCGCTCGCTCAGGCCCTGCAGGATGCCGTGACCAAAATTGACCCGAACCTGCCCGTGTACTTCACCAGCACGCCCAAGGTGGCGATCGAGGGAACGCTCGCGCCGAACCGGATCATCGCTACGATGTTCGGCTTCTTTGGCGTCATCGCCGTCGTTCTGGCGGCCGTCGGCCTCTACGGCGTGATGAGCTTCTCGGTCAATCAGCGCACCCAGGAATTCGGGGTGCGCATGGCGCTCGGAGCGGATGCGAATCGTATTCTTCGCATGGTGCTCAGCCAGGGCGCACTTCAGCTCGCCATCGGATTGATCCTCGGCCTCGGCCTCGCGTTGACGATTGCCACGCTCGGAGCCGAGGCCATCGCCACGGTGATTTTCCAGATCAGTCCGCGCGATCCGCTCACCTACGCATTCGTGGCGGGCGTGCTCGCCGTGGTCGCCCTGATCGCCACGCTGGTCCCTGCCCGCCGCGCCACTCGCGTCGACCCGATGATCGCGCTGCGGGCAGAGTGAGGAATGAAGAGGATAGAAGATGATAGACGATAGAAGCCCGGCTCCTCCACCCGCTATCCTCTATCCCCTACCCTCGATTCGCTCCCTTTCACCCCACCCCAACCCATC
>DASTOO010000232.1:0-5230 GCA_035762505.1 Candidatus Krumholzibacteriia bacterium | reverse complement strand
TAGGGGCCGTCGCGCTTGAGATCGGAAAGTGCACCCACCGCGTCCGGGTCGACGAATGACCGGATCGGTTCGGGCACCGGCGAACCGAACGCCTCCTCGAACGGTTCCCACGCGCGCTTTCCCTGCGCGCGCGCAAGGCTTGGGTCGAACCATTCCATCGTGGCGCCGAAACCGACGCGCGCTTGCCGGATCAGGATGGCGAGGTCATCGAACCGGTACTTGTCGTCCTCGCCGCCATCGATCGCGATGATGAACGCCAGCCGGCGCCGGACGAGCTCGTAGAGTCCCGAGTTCTCGAAGTGCCCGCCGTCGCTCAGGAACCACCGCTTTTCCGCCGGTCCCGGAAAGTAGCCGCGCCACTCGTTGAGGAGCATCGCCTGCATCCGGAAGAAGAACGCTGGCACGGACTTGAATCGGCGCCAGAGGTTCGGCGGGTAGCGTCCGGGGCGTCTGCTGGCGCGAATCCCGCTATTCCACCAGTAGCCCACCCGGACGTTGAGGAGCCCCAGCAGGAGCGATTGCGGGACGCTGGTGAACCGTCCGGCACCGGTCGCGACCGCCGCCGCCGAGATGGCGAGCCATTGTCCGAGCGTCAGCCGCTCGACCCGGGGATCCTCGCGGTCGGATCGGGCAAGCACGTGAAACGCGTTCGGATCGGGCGCGACGGGAAGCGGCCGCACGAGCGATTCATCCGCTGGCAGCCCGCGGCGCGGCTCCCACAAGGCGTGATACCGAGACCCCACGCTCAGGCCGGCCGGGCCGACGCACATTGGCAGGCCCTTGTCGTCCTGCAGCTGGCGTCCGGAATCCCCGGCGACGGTATGGTTCAGGCAGGTGTTGACGAGGTGCAGCGGGCCGCCGTGGCGCTCCGGGTGGTAGTCGTCGAAGAACAGATCATCGTCGGGGCTCGGGATCTCGATCGGCAGCGGCCCATCGACCCGGCTCGGACGCACCCGGACGTCGTTGCTCGCGCCGAGAAACGTGCGCACCAGCTTCTGGCCATACGCCTGCTGGAGCGACGAGAGGTTGAGGAAGCGGAACCAGCGGCCGACGATCAGCGAAGCGAAGAGCGCGGTGACGGTGGCCCACCCCCCCAGCCGCTCGCCCGTTTCGAACGCAAGATGGGCCAGCGCGTCGGCGAAGAAGACGAGGATCGCCGCCAGCACGAACGCGAGGCCGGCGACGATGACCTTCCGCGCCCATTCGTACCATTGCACCGCCTGGTCGCCGGGAGCAGCCTGGAGCCGGGCAACGGCGAGGCCGCGAAGCAGGAGAACCAGGGGCGCGGATCCCAGCGCCAACCAGCCCATCGGCAGCTCCGCTTCCGGATCCGCAGCGACCCGTGCGAGGGAATCGAGCACGACCCAGAGAATGCTGACGACGAGCCCCACGAGCACCGCGCCCAGCGCCCGGGTCAGGCGGCTGCGTACGAGCGTGCTCGGCGCGCTCTCCGGAGCGCGATCCGGGTCGGCGGCCGCAGCCGCGGGGTCCGCTCTGCCGCGCTCCTTCCGATCGACCCGCCAGTGCGTGACCTCCTCCGCGAGCCAGCCGAGCAGGAGCGCGACGATGGCGGCGGCGCTCCACGGCGCGGCCTCCGGGACCGACAGCCCGTACACCGCGCCTGCCAGCAGCACCGCCCAGAGCAGCAGCGGGCGGGCCGCATACTTTCGTCCTACGCTCGGCGCGAGCCAGTAACCGATGGCGAGCACGACGGCGACGAACAGCACCACGAGCGGCGCCCACCACCACCACGAAACCTCGACGTCCCAAAGGGTCCAGGTCGGCAGATCGAAGGACAAGGGATCCGCATCGGCGAGGAAGCGCAGGGCACCGAAGATGCCGAAGAGCAGCGCGCCGACGAGGGCGTAGACCGCGCCCAGGTTGCGCACCACGATCGCAAGGTTGGTCTCGAGGTCGGCGCGCCCCGCGCCCGCGATGTAGTCGGCATTTCTGCGCAGCCACCAGATTTCCGGGGACGCGGGATCGGCGAGGATCTTCTGGACGCGCCCCACCTTGTCGTCCACGCCTTCCGCGAGCCGTGTGAAGAGCCGCCCGAGGAAAGCGCCTGCGTGGCCTCCGCCGGAAACCGTCGAGAGAAAGTCGATGTGGCCCAGTCTCCCGAACCGCGCAAGCGCCTGCAGCACGCCGAGGCAGAAGGTCGCGCTGCGGATGCCGCCGCCTGAGAGCGCCAGGCCCACCGTGTCCTGAGGCAGTCGCGTCGGCGCCTGACCGGCGGGCGCTTCGCGGCCTGCCGCGGCGCGGCGAGCGCCCACCGCCGCCGCCTCCGCACGCTCGAGCGCCCGCGGATACACCGGCGAATCGGCGAGCAGGGTGTCGGCCGCCTTCTCGCTCACCATGAAGACCGACGAGACGATGAAATACCCGGGGATCTGCGGAAAGACCGATGCGTCGACCACGCGCAGGCCGGACACCCCGTGGACGCGGAACTTGCTGTCCAGCACCGTGTTGGGATCGCTGAGGTTCGTCACGTCGGCCTGCCAGGGGTCGGCGCCGATCCGGCACGTCCCGCAGGCATGGTGGCCCCAGGCCTGGCTCTGCACCCAGGCCGCGAGCTCCTTCGAGCCGTCCTTGCATCTCTCGCCCGGCTGGACTTCGTCGGCGATCGCCTTGATGCGGCTGTTGACCTCTCGCACCTTGCGCACGCCCTCGCACAGCGCCGCGATGTCGTCCGCGCTGCCGTCCCCGTCCGGGAACGAGTTGAAGATGATCTCCGGCGGCGCGAACGGATCGTCGGAGAGCAGGCGGACCGTCCCGCAGTTGTTGTGCGTGTACGCCTTGAGGATCAGCCACGTCCAGAGGTTCCGCTGCTCATCCGGAGCGCCGATCGTTCGGCGCAGCAGCTCCTGCGACCAATGCCAGTAGTAGCCGCGGAACGCGGCCGGAACGCCGAACACGAAGAGGTCCGGTTCGCGGCGCACGCCGCGGTTCGCTTCGGACGAGACCAGCATCGCCACCGCGCTGCCGTTGGTGCCGTAGAGGCCAGTCTTGTCGCGCCGCCACTTCAGGCGGGTCGGATCCCCGTCATCATCGGGCCGGAGAGAAGCGCCCTTCAGCACCTTGAAGTCCCGCGTCATCTCGCTGACCACGCTCACTTCGTACCGGTCCTGGAGGTTCGCCCCGACGCCCGGCAGGTTCACCAACTCCGCTACTGGCGCGTCGTTCTCGTCGCGCGGTCCCTGGATGCCAAGCGCCGCGAGATGCTGCGCGTCACCGATCCCGCTCAGCATGAGGAGCTGCGGCGTGTTGAACGCGCCCCCGCACAGGATCACTTCGCGGCGGGCGAAGTACCGCGCGACCGGCGCTTTCGCGGAGGGCGTGGGAAGCGGGCTCGCCCGGTAGAGGTGCAGCCCCTGCGCCACTTCCACGCCCACCGCGCGCGGCGCGCCCTCCCCTGCGCGCCTTGCGAACACCACCCGCTTCGCAAGAACGCCGGTCCTCAGAACCAGGTGGCGGGGACGCCTGCCGGCGATGTCCAGCAGGTGCTCGCGGACACCGCGGCGCGACGCGCCATCGGTGCCCACGGGGATGAGCGAGAGGCAGCTCGCGCGCGTCGGAAAATCGGCCGAGCGGACGTTCGGATCGAGAAGCTGCACGATCTGGAGGCGCAGCAGCGCGCGCAGGATACGCCGGCGCTCGCCCTTGTCCGCAAGCGCCGACCGGACGACGCCGAGCAGGATGCGCAGGAACGCCCAGTCGGTCTTGACGATGCCGATCACCAGGAGGGGATGGATGAAGCTCGTCTTCTGCCACCCGGTGTCGCCATGGCCGCCCGGGTCGCGCTGGCTCCGCGGATCGATCAGCGTGAACACCCACCGGATCCAGCCGAGGAAGCCCCGGTAGACCTTGTAGTAGAGACATTCCTCGAGCTTCGCGAAATACCCGTGCATGCGCTGCGCGCGCCAGCTCTCGTCGCCGGTCGCCTGGGCGATGCGCTCCCAGTCCTCGTCGTTCGGGCGGACCATGACCATCGCATGGTGGGCGGTGCAGCCCCCCAGCGCGGAGGCGCGCGGGTAGAAGATGCCGCCCTTGCCCGCGCCGCTGCTGGCCGACGGATCCTTCGCCTTGCAGTACTTCTCGTCCTCCCGTTGACGGGCGTCGTCCGCGTAATGGCGCACCGAGAATTCCCAGCTCATCCGCTCGTCCTCGGTCGACGGGCCGTGGTACCCGGGTACGGCATAGACCTCCCGCATGGCGTCGGGATCGGTCGGGGCAGCGCCCGGATCGTCCAGGGCTTCGCCGGTCGCGGGATCGACACCCGCTTCGATCACGAGCACGCGGCGCCCTTCCAATGCCAGGCGCGCAGCGAGCGGACCCCCGCCCGCGCCGGACCCGACCACGACGTAGTCGAACGGCGTCGTCTCGCGGCTCTCCGCGGCCCGCAGCATCTGGTCCCAGTCGCGCTGCACGGAGCTGGTCGTCATCGGGGCGTCGATCGGCAGGCGAACATCAGAGGGTCTTCAGAAACTCCGTGAGCTGCTGCTTCTGGTCCTTGGAAAGCCCGTCGGCGAACCAGTGCCCGCGATCCAGCACGAAGTCCGGACACTTGCTCGCCTTCAACAGGGCGGGACCTGCTTCGGCCTCGAATGCGCGCAGTGCCGCGCCGTTTTCGTCGGACAAGCGCTCCTTGCGGATGCGCAGCACTCCGCGCGTAAGGCCGGAAAGCGCTTCGATGAGATCGCCCTTCGGTGCCTGCGGGTTCACGTTGATGATCAGGTTGACCGGCGTTCCCCGGGGGATCGGACCGATCTGCACCCCGCCGCGCCTGCCTTCGACCCAGTCATTCAGTGCCGCCGCCATGAGGAAAAATCCGGCGGCGAGAAGGGCAAAGAACAGTCGCGCGACGGTTCTGGACTTCGGCGCCAGCAGGAGCAGCAATCCCGCAGCCACGGGGGCCGCGACGATCCACCACAGCGACGGATAGATGCCATCGATGCGGGTGATGCGCAGCACCACCCCGACGAGAACGGCAAACAGCAGCAGCACCGTCCCGGCGTCCTGCTGTCGCCCGACGATGAGGAGGACGACCGCGACGACCCCCAGCCCGAGCCAGAGGTAGCAGGTCAGGAACGACGTCCAACGCTCGCCCATGATCCCGACCAGCAGGATGCGGTTGAACTTCGCGGGAAAGTCGAACCAGCTTCGCTCCGTCGTGCGGTAGATGAAACCGGGATCGTGCCCGGCGAATTCCTTGTCAGCGCGAAGATCGCCC
>DASTOO010000231.1:0-4488 GCA_035762505.1 Candidatus Krumholzibacteriia bacterium | reverse complement strand
GCCTCGCTGGACCAGATTCCCACGATCGATCCGTCATCCCCGGGCGAGGGTGCCGCGCGCCACACCATTCGCGGCAAGGCGCTCATCTTCTGGGATCCACGCCGTCCCGGACACAAACTCGACGCAATCGACACCGACCAGATCACGCCGGCCAAGGACTGCGTCTCCGAAAGCCTGGACGCCCTCGACAAGAACTGGAAGGAAGGGGCTTTCCGGTTCCTCATGCCCGATTTTCGCGCGCGGGTGCACCGCGGCGAGACGTTTCTCATCGCCGGCGACCGTTTCGCCATCGGCTCGTCGCGCGAGATGAGTCCCGCGGGTCTGCGCGCCATCGCCCGGGAAGCGGGTCTCGAGATGGTGATCGTGTGCGGCGAGAACATGGGCGACATCTTCCGGCGTAATTCGTTCAACCTTGGCCTCGAGGTGGTGCAGGCGCCCGACGCGGTGAAGGACGCGCAGGACGGCGACGAATTCTCCTACGACACGGAGACACGCGCGCTCATCAACGAGACACAGGGGAAGGAGTACGTGCCGGTGGCCCTTGCGCCCAAGGAGGACGAGATCCGCCGCACTGGCGGCATCTTCGCCGTAGGCCGCCGCGAGTTTCGCGGTTCCGTGCGCAATGCGCCGTCGATCGAGTGGCCGGACCCGGAGACGGCGCGGAACCTGACGACGACCGAACAGATCGCCTGGGCGCACCGCGTCGACAAGTCCGCGAGAGTCGAGCCCGGGAGGACGCTGCGCGTCTACGCCGACCTCCTCCCCGCCTCGGACGGCACGGCGCCCTTTGCAATCCACACCTTCAACGAGATCACCGGCGGGAGCACCATCTACCCGCGCCAGGCCGCCATCGCCAACGATCACTTCGTGTTCACGGGTGTCGATGCCGACCAGAAGCAGACGAACATCGGCCGCGAGTTCGCGCGCAAGCACGGAATCGAGAAGCCGTACTACGCCACACCCGGCGACGGCATCTTCCATTTCTATTTTCCGGAACAGGGCCTCATCTATCCCGGAATGTTCATCCCCGGCGCCGACTCGCACAGCCGCGCGTACGGTGCGTACGGGGCGGTGGGCATCGGCGTCGGGTCCACCACGCTCGGCTTCGGGTGGTCGACGGGGTACGTGTTCTTCACGCCGGTGAAGGCGCGGCGCGTGGTGTTCAGCGGCGAGCTGCAGCCGTGGGTGACGGGGAAGGACGTCGTGCTGAAGCTGCTCGAGCGCTGGGGGAAGAAACAATCGCAGGGCATGTCCGTGGAGCTGGTGGATGCAAACGCGCAGCTTCCCATCGCGTACCGGAACACGATCGCCAACATGATGGCTGAGGCCGAGGCGCTGAACGGCATCTTCGCGCCCGACGACGTCACCGAGGCGTGGTTCGCGTCGAAGGGAGTTACCAGCCTCCCGTACCCGCGCGTGAGCCCCGGGGCCGATGCGCGTTACGAAATGGACGAGACGCTCGATCTGTCGGGGGTGGTGCCGATGGTGGCGCGCCCGTTCAGCCCGGGCAACGCGATTCCCGCGGAGCAGATCGCGCGCGAGCGCATCACGTTCGACAAGGCGTTCATCGGGTCGTGCACCAACGGGAGCTACGACGACCTCCTGCAGGCGGCACTGGTGGTGCGGCGCGCGCGCGCGGCGGGCTTCGAGCGGTCGCCGGTGCCGTTCATCGTTTTCCCGGGTTCGGGCGGCGTGAAGCGCCTCATCGAAGCGCCGGATCGACGTCTCGGCGGCGAGTCCGTCGCGGACGTCATGCGGTCCGTCGGCGCCGAGATCCGCGAATCGTGGTGTGGTCCGTGCTTCGGGCAGGGTCCCGACGCGCTCAAGCGCGGGGAGCGCGCGATCACCTCCTTCAATCGGAACTGGCAGAACCGGATGGGCGTCGGCGGAGAGGGCTACCTCGCCAGCCCGTCGGTGGTCGCATCGTCGGCCCTCGTCGGTTACATGGCGCCACCGAGTGAACTCGGGATCGAATGGAACGCTGAGTTGTTCGCGGTATGACGCCGTCCCGCGCGCGACGCACGTCCTCGTGATATAATCCCCGTTACGGTAGTTTGCCTTGCCGGCAGCGGTGTCAGCATCCCAGCGATTCCCCGAACCTGATCTGGCCCAGCGGGCCGGCCGCCCGAATTGAGGGACTTCGTCCATGCCTCCCGCACTTGCAACCCGCGGTCGACATTCCCGCCGCGCATGGCTTCTCGCCCTGTCGCTGGCCGCTCTCGTGGTCGGCTGCTGGGAGCGCGATCCCGGCCTCCGGGTCTCCACCCGCGCGATCGATTTCGGCGGGCTGCTGGACAGTCTTTCGATAACGGTGTGGAACACCGCCGAGGACGGTCTGCTCACCTCGGGCGTCACCACGCTCGAGTACACGATTGCGGCTGACGAGGCATGGGTGACGGTCCGGCCCGCTTCCGGACACTGCCGAGAGGGAGAGAACAACCGGCACGCCGTCGAGATCGACCGGACGCTCCTGCGGGTCGGCATCAACCTCGCCACCATCACGGTCTCCTCCAACGGCGGGTCCTGGTCCATCGCTGTCAGCGCCCATCGCGACGGCGCGGTGTGCAGCGTACCGCCGACCGCGCCCGCCGATCCAACGCCGGGAGATGGTTTGACCGGCGTGTCGAGCAATCAGGACCTGTGGTGGGGCGACGGAGACACCCGCTGTCCCGGTGTCGCCGTGAGGTATGCGGTCCACTTCGGGACGACCTCACCGCCACCGTTCGATCACGACAACGGGAGCGTGAAGACCTGGGATCCGGGGACGCTCCTACCCGGGACGACCTACTACTGGACGGTCGTCGCGGAGGACGCGGGCGGCTCCACCTCGGGGCCGGAGTGGAGCTTCACGACGGCTGGCGCTGCGTGCACCACGGCACCGACGGCGCCGTCGGGCGCGACGCCGCCGAACGGCGCGAGCGGCATCGCCGTCGACGCGAATCTCTCCTGGGCCGGCGGGACGAGCCAGTGCGCGGGGCTGACCGCGACGTACGATGTGTTCTTCGGGACGACCTCGCCGCCGCCGCTCGCGCAGAATACCGGAAGCACGAGGGTATGGGACCCGGGGACGCTGACGAACGCGACGACCTACTACTGGCGCGTCGTCGCAAAGGACGCCAACGGTTCCACTTCCGGGCCGGAGTGGAGCTTCACGACGACGGCTGCTCCGTGTGTCGCGGCACCGACGGCGCCGTCGGGCCCGACGCCGTCGAACGGCGCCATCGACGTGCCGATTGACCATGATCTCGCGTGGACGGAGGGCACGAGCCAGTGTGCTGGCCTCACAGCCACCTACAACGTGTATTTCGGGACCTCGTCGTCGCCCCCGTTGGATCACGACAACGGGACCGCGAAGACGTGGGATCCGGGGACGCTCGCGCACGGGACGACTTACTACTGGCGCATCGTTGCGGAGGACGCCAACGGCACGACGCCGGGACCGCTGTGGACTTTCACGACGGCGGCCGCCCCATGCACCGCCGCGCCGACGGCACCCGCGGGACCGGCACCGCCGAGCGGCGGCACGGACATAGCCGTCGACCAGGATCTCGCGTGGACGGATGGCGCGAGCCAGTGCGCGGGGCTGACCGCGACGTACGACGTGTACTTCGGGACCAGCTCGCCGCCCCCGTTGGATCACGACAACGGGACCACGAACACGTGGGATCCGGGGACGCTGGCGCACAGCACGACCTATTATTGGCGCATCGTCGCGAAGGACGCCAACGGCGCGACCTCCGGGCCGGAGTGGAGCTTCACGACGGAGCCCCCCTGCCTTGACCCGCCCACGGCGCCGTGCAGCCCGGTGCCCGCCAACGGGCAGACGAACGTGAACGAGAACGCGAATCTCGCCTGGGGATGCGGCGACAGCCGCTGCGCCGGACTCACCATGGTCTACGACGTTTACTTCGGGACGAACCCGACGCCGGGTCCCGATCAGTTCCGGGGGACCACGGCGTCGAAGGCTTGGACGTTGCCTCGCCTCGAGAAGCTGACGACGTACTACTGGCAGATCGTCGCCCGCGACGCGAATGGTTCGACATCCGGCCCGGTCTGGAGCTTTACCATCCGGCCGTGAGGCGTCGCCGGCCCCGCGGGAAGGGAAGCAAGTCACGATGGAGTATCGCAATCTGGGCCGCTCGGGTATCAAGCTCTCCGCGATCTCGCTGGGTGCATGGGTGACGTACGGGTCGCAGGTCGGGGAGGAGGTGGCGTACGAGTGCATGACCGCCGCCTATGACGCAGGCGTGAATTTCTTCGACAACGCCGAGGCGTACGCCTCCGGCAAGGCCGAAGTCGTGATGGGGAACGTGCTGCGCCGGACGGGTTGGAAGCGCTCGGACCTCGTCATTTCGACGAAGCTGTTCTGGGGTGGCAAGGGTCCGAACGATCGCGGCCTCTCCCGCAAACGGATCGTCGAGGGTACCGATGCCAGCTTGCAGCGCCTGCAACTGGATCACGTCGATCTGCTGTTCTGCCATCGGCCGG
>DASTOO010000230.1:0-9400 GCA_035762505.1 Candidatus Krumholzibacteriia bacterium | reverse complement strand
GATGGTGATGCCGGGGGACAACGTGGAGATGGAGATCGAGTTGATCACGCCGATCGCCATGGATCTGGAGCTTCGGTTCGCGATCCGCGAGGGCGGCCGCACGGTGGGCGCCGGCGTCGTCACCGAAATCATCAAGTAGTGGAGGGGATGAGACGTGAGAGACCTCGTGACGCTGGCGTGCAGCAAATGCAAACGCCGCAACTACACGACGACCAAGAACAAGAAGAAGCACCAGGACCGGCTGACTCACAAGAAGTTCTGCCGCTGGTGCAACTCGCACACGGAGCACAAGGAAACGCGTTAGCGCGCTCCGTGGCGGGGTAAGTCCGGACTATCGCAGGCCTGTAGCTCAACTGGTAGAGCACCGGTCTCCAAAACCGGGGGTTGCAGGTTCGATTCCTGTCGGGCCTGCCACTTTATGGAGATAGAGCGAGACGAAGATGAAAGAACGCATCGTTACCTATTTCAGCGAGACCCGCACGGAGCTCAAGAAGGTCACCTGGCCGTCGCGCGAGGAACTCAAGCAGTCCACGCGCGTCGTGATCGTCGCGACCTTCCTGGTCACGGTCTTCATCGGGATCGTCGACCAGGTCCTGAGCCGGATCATCAAGCTGGTCTTCGGTTAGACGGGTTCGGGAGTCGCGCAGCGCATGAGCGAGAAGAAGGAAATGCAGGAACAGCCGGCGGCGGCCGCGGAGACGGCGGGCGGCGTGGAGGAAGTCACCAGGCTTCCGATGCGCTGGTACGTCGTCCACACGTATTCCGGCCACGAGAACAAGGTGCGCGAGAACATCCAGAAGATGATCAACGCGTCATCGGTTCGTGATCATTTCGGCCAGATCGTGGTGCCGACCGAAGAGGTCGCCGAGATGAAGAAGGGAAAGAAGACCATCACGACCCGGAAGTTCTTCCCCAGCTACATCATGATCGAGATGTACATGTCGGACGAGGCGTTTCACCTGGTGAGCGATCTTCCCGGTGTCACCGGTTTCGTGGGAACGTCGTCGGGCCCGCAGCCCCTGACCAAGGCGGAGGTGGAACGGATCCTCGGCCGCATGGACAAGGAAAAGCAGACCATCATCCCCGAGATCCCGTTCACGCTGGGCGAGCACATCCGGATCAAGGACGGTCCGTTCAGCGACTTTACCGGCGTGATCGATGACATCAACGCCGAGCGCGGCAAGCTTCGGGTACTTGTGAGCATCTTCGGGCGCGAGACCCCTGTCGAGCTCGACTTCTTGCAGGTCGAGAACATCTAAACGCACGACGACCGCGCTTGCGGCGACCGGTACTGTGCCGGGCCCGCGCGAGGCCGTAGTTTGCACACTGGAGAATTCGTCATGGCAGCTCCCAGCAAGTCCGCCGCGAAGGGCGGACCCGCCGCAAAAGGCGGCAAGAAGAGAATCGTCACCGTGGTCAAGTTGCAGATCCCGGGCGGGAACGCGACCCCCGCCCCGCCGGTCGGCCCCGCGCTCGGCCAGCACGGCGTCAACATCATGGATTTCTGCAAGCAGTTCAACGCGCGCACCCAGCAGCAGCCGGGCGTGATCACGCCAGTGCTGCTCACCGTGTTCTCGGATCGCTCGTTCGATTTCATCACCAAGACGCCGCCGGCGTCGGTGCTGTTGAAGCAGGCCGCGGGCCTCGCCAAGGGCTCGGGCGAGCCGAACCGCAACAAGGTCGGCAAGGTGACGATGGCGCAGGTGCGCAAGATCGCGGAGGCGAAGATGCCGGACCTCAACGCGGTCGACATCGACGCCGCGATGAGCATGGTGGCCGGAACGGCCCGCAGCATGGGCCTGCTCGTGGAGGAGTAAGGGTATGAAGGAAGGCAAGCGTTACACGACCGCGGCCGCCAGGGTCGATCACGGCAGGGTCTACGACCTCGACGAAGCGGTGCGCCTGGTCAAGGAAACCGCAACCGCCAAGTTCGACGAGACCATCGAGCTTTCGGCGCAGCTCGGCGTCGATCCGCGCCAGGCGGACCAGCAGGTGCGCGGCACCGTCGTGCTGCCGCACGGCACGGGCCGCACCGTGCGCGTGCTGGTGCTGGCGCGCGGCGAGAAGGAGCGCGAGGCGATGGAGGCGGGCGCCGACTTCGTGGGCGCCGACGAGTACATCCCCAAGCTCCAGGCGGGCTGGACGGATGTCGACGTCATCATCTCGACGCCAGACCTCATGGGCGAAGTGGGCAAGCTCGGCCGCGTGCTCGGTCCGCGCGGGCTCATGCCCAACCCGAAGAGCGGCACGGTGTCCTTCGACGTCGCCAAGGCTGTGAAAGACGTCAAGGCGGGCAAGGTCGAGTACCGCGTCGACAAGAACGCCAACCTGCACGTGCCCATCGGCAAGCGCTCGTTCGACCAGGAGAAGCTGCTCGAGAACCTCAAGGTTCTCATCCATGAAATCGTTCGCGCGAAGCCGTCCGCGAGCAAGGGGCGCTACATCATGAGCCTGTCGATTTCTTCCACCATGGGCCCATCGGTGAAGCTCGACAGCCAGAACATCGTGAGCACGCTGCAGTAGGCAGCGAACTGGAGGAAGTCATGGCCCGTCCGGAAAAAGTCGCGCAGGTCGATCTCGTACACGAGTCGATCCTGGCCGCCCGGTCCGTCGTTCTGTCGGATCTGACCGGCCTCAACGTCGCGAAGATCACGGAGCTGCGCCGGCGTTGTCGCGCCGAGGGCGTCGAGCTTCGTGTGGTGAAGAACACGCTGGCGAAGCGCGGCGTCGCGGGCACGCCCGCGGCCGGGCTCGCGCCCTATTTCGAAGGGCCCACGGCCATCGCCATCAGTCGCGAAACGGAGAACATGCCGGCCCGGGTGCTGGCAAAGTTCGCCGAGGAGCACGAGCTGCCGAAGTTCAAGGCGGGGTTCGTTGACGGCAACGTCATCGACGCCAGGGGCGTGCTCGCGCTCTCCAAACTCCCGGCCAAGGCCGAGCTGGTCTCCCAGCTCCTCGGGGGCATCCAGGGTCCCGCGCGCAACCTGCTCGGAGTCATGCAGGGGCCGCTGCGGAACCTTCTCAGTGTGATGAAGCAGGCATCGGAGAAACAATCGTAGGTGTGAGGCAGGCGCCTCGGAAGTGCTGATCAGAAACCATCGGTGAAGGAGTAGAGATCATGTCGGAAGCAGTGAAGTTGAGCAGTTCCAACGCCCAGACGGCCATGGAGGCCATCGAGAAGCTGACGCTGCTCGAGATGTCGGAGCTCGTCAAGGCGCTGGAGGACAAGTTCGGCGTCACGGCGGCGGCGCCGATGGCGTTCGCCGCGATGCCGGGTGCGGCCGCGGGTGCCGCGGCGGTCGAGGAGAAGACGGAGTTCGACGTCATCCTCGCCGGCGCGGGTGCTGAGAAGATCAAGGTCATCAAGGTCGTGCGCGCGATCACCGGTCTGGGCCTCAAGGAGGCCAAGGACCTGGTGGAAGGTGCTCCCAAGGCGGTCAAGGAAGGCGTTGCCAAGGCCGAAGCCGAGGACATCAAGAAGCAGCTGGTCGAAGCTGGCGCGACCGTCGAAGTCAAGTAACGCGGGTTGCGGTTCGATGCGACCGGGCGCCGTACGCGGCGCCCGGCCCGTCGACGCATTTCCTGCGCGAGCTTTCACAGGCGCAGCGGTGTATAACCCTGCGCCCGCACGCGTCCCGGTCACCCGGCGCGGGCGGTTCCAGGCTGCGAACGACCCCGTTACTTCGAGGACACGATGATCAAGAAGCCCGAAAAAACCATCATGTCATACCCCCGGGACGAGCACGGACGCATCCAGTTCGCCAAGATCCCGGAGGTCATGGACATTCCCAACCTCCTCGCGATTCAGCTGGAGAGTTACGCCGAGTTCCTGCAGCGCGAAGTCGCCATCGACAAGCGCAAGGACCAGGGACTCGAGGCTGTCTTCAACTCTGTGTTCCCCATCGAATCGCCGAAGGGGAAGTACAAGCTCGAGTACCACGGCTACATCATCAGCGAGCCCAAGTACTCCGAGGAGGAGTGCAAGGAGCGCGACCTCACCTACGCCGCGCCCCTCAAGGCGCGCCTGCGCCTCGTCATAAATGAAGAGGACGAGGAGAGCGGCGAGAAGCGCCTCAAGGACATCATCCAGAGCGAGGTGTTTCTGGGCGAGATCCCCATTCTCACGCGCAAGGGCACGTTCATCATCAACGGCGCCGAGCGCGTGATCGTGAGTCAGCTGCACCGCTCGCCGGGCGTGTTCTTCGGCGACGAGATCCACCCTAACGGCAAGCGCCTGTTCAACGCGCGCATCATCCCGTACCGCGGCTCGTGGGTGGAGTTCACGATCGACATCAACGACGTGATGTTCGTGAACATCGACCGCCGCCGCAAGATCCCGGTCTCGGTGCTGCTCAAGGCGATGGGCTTCGACACCAACCAGGCCATCCTGCGGCTGTTCCACCAGGAGGAGATCGTCCGCCTGGGAACGAAGAGCAAGAAGGAAGAGGAGCTCGTCGGCCGCGTGTCCATCCAGGACGTCACCGACAAGGGCTCCGGCGAGGTCATGCTCGAGGCCGGCCAGACGGTCGACGAGAAGATCGTCGAGAAGCTGCGCGAGGCCAAGGTCGCGGCGGTGCACTGCATCAAGTACGCGGAGAACGAGAGCCCCGAGGACGACGTCATCCTGAAGACGCTCCGCAAGGACAGCTCGCAGGGCCAGGACGCGGCGCTCAAGAAGATCTACAACCTCATTCGCCCCGGCGATCCCCCGAACCTCGAGACCGCGCGGGCGCTGCTGCAGCGCATGTTCTTCACGCCCAAGCGCTACGACCTGGCGCCGGTGGGCCGCTACAAGATCAACCGGCGCCTCAAGCTCGACGTCCCCATCGAGACGACGACGCTCGACCCGGCGGACTTCGTGGCCGTCATCGCCTGCCTGCTCGACATGAAGGCGGCGGACGCGGAGCCGGACGACATCGATCACCTGGGCAACCGCCGCATCCGGTCGGTGGGCGAACTCCTCGCCAACCAGTTCTCGATCGGTCTCGCGCGCATGGCCCGCATCGTCAAGGAGCGCATGACGCTCCAGCAGGACAGCGACCAGATCACGCCGTACGATCTCATCAACGCGCGCACGGTTTCGGCCGTGATCCAATCGTTCTTCGGGTCCAGCCAGCTCTCGCAGTTCATGGACCAGACCAACCCGCTCGCGGAGTTGACGCACAAGCGGCGTCTCTCGGCGCTGGGACCGGGCGGTCTCACGCGCGAGCGCGCCGGCTTCGAAGTGCGCGACGTGCACTTCACCCACTACGGGCGCATGTGCCCCATCGAGACGCCGGAAGGCCCCAACATCGGCCTCATCAGCTCGCTCGCGACCTTCGCGCGCATCAACCAGTACGGTTTCCTCGAGACGCCGTACCGCAAGGTGGAGAACGGGCGCGTCACCGACGACATCGCGTTCCTCTCGGCCGACGAAGAGGCGGACTGCATCATCGCGCAGGCCAACGCGCAGGTGAGCGAGAAGGGCGAGTTCCTCGCGGACACCGTGCTCGCGCGCTGTCGCAGCGACTTCCCGGTCACGGCGCCGAAGCAGCTGCAGTACATGGACGTATCGCCGCGCCAGCTGGTGAGCGCCGCCGCGTCGCTCATCCCGTTCCTCGAGCACGACGACGCCAACCGCGCGCTCATGGGCTGCAACATGCAGCGCCAGGCGGTTCCCCTCCTCACCGCGCAGGCGCCGCTCGTCGGCACCGGCATGGAGGGGAAGATCGCGCGCGACTCGGGCGTGCTCGTGCTCGCGCGGCGCGCCGGCACCGTCCTCAGCGTTTCCGGCGAGCACATCGTGGTGGATCCGGGCGGCCGCAAGGACACGCTGGACGACTACTCGGACTACGAGGGCATGGACGAGTACCCGCTCCTCAAGTTCAAGAGGTCCAACCAGGACACGTGCGTCAACCAGAAGCCGCTCGTCCACGTGGGCGAGAAGATCAAGGCCGGCCAGGTGCTGGCCGACGGCCCCGCCACCAACAAGGGCGAGCTGGCGCTGGGCATCAACGCGCTCGTCGCGTTCATGCCGTGGCTCGGGTACAACTACGAAGACGCTATCGTGTGCAGCGAGAGCTTCCTCAAGGAGGACAAGTTCACGAGCCTGCACATCGAGGAGTTCGAGTGCCAGGTCCGCGACACCAAGGCGGGCATGGAGGAGATCACGCGCGAGATCCCGAACGTCGGCGAAGAGGCGCTCAAGAACCTCGACGAGGACGGCATCGTGCGGATCGGCGCGCGTGTCAAGGCGGGCGACATCCTGGTCGGCAAGGTGACACCCAAGGGCGAGACCGAGCTGTCGCCGGAAGAGCGCCTGCTGCGCGCGATCTTCGGCGAAAAGGCCGGCGATGTGCGCGACGCCTCGCTCAAGGCGCCTCCGGGCATGGACGGAATCGTGGTCGGGATCGAGGTGTTCTCGCGCAAGGAGCGCGACGACAAGTCGCGCAGCCAGGACAAGGTCCGCCTCTCCAAGCTCAAGAAGGGTCGCGATCAGGAGGTGGAGCGGGTCAAGTACATCCGCCGCCAGAAGCTCGAGCGGCTCATGATCGGCGAAACCAGCGAGAAACTCGTGCACGCCGAGACCGGCGAGATCATCGCCAAGGCGGGCCGCAAGATCACCGACAAGTTCTTCGAGGAACTGGACCTCGACAACCTGCAGTGGGGCCTCGCGATCGTGAAGGATCCCAAGGTCGACCGCCAGGTGCAGATCGTGCTCGACACCGCCGCCAAGGCGATCGAGCGCATCGACGTCCAGTACGAGAAGGAAGTCGAGCGCGTGACGCGCGGCGACGAACTCCCGCCCGGCGTCTCGCGCCTGGTGAAGGTGTACGTCTTCCGCAAGCGCAAGCTCCAGGTCGGCGACAAGATGGCGGGTCGCCACGGCAACAAGGGTGTCGTCGCGCGCATCGTCCCGGTGGAGGACATGCCGCACCTGCCGGACGGGCGTCCGGTGGAGATCGTGCTCAATCCGCTGGGCGTGCCGAGCCGAATGAACGTCGGGCAGATCCTGGAGACGCACCTCGGATGGGCGGCGCACGCGGGCGGTTACGCGGTGACGTGCCCCGTCTTCGACGGCGCGTCGGTCATCGAGATCAAGCAGGCGCTCGAGGAGCAAGGCATGCCGAGCAACGGCAAATCGGTCCTGTTCGACGGCCGCACCGGCGAGCGTTTCGAGCAGGAGGTCACCGTCGGCTACATCTATATGATGAAGCTCTCGCACCTCGTGGACGACAAGATCCACGCGCGCTCGATCGGACCCTACTCCCTCGTCTCCCAGCAGCCGTTGGGCGGCAAGGCGCAGTTCGGCGGGCAGCGCTTCGGAGAAATGGAAGTGTGGGCGCTGGAAGCCTATGGCGCGGCGTTCTGCCTCCAGGAACTGCTTACAGTCAAGTCGGACGACATCCAGGGACGCGCCAAGATCTACGAAGCGATCGTGAAGGGCGAGAATCCGGCGGAGCCCGGCATTCCCGAGTCGTTCAACGTGCTGGTCAAGGAACTTCAGAGCCTCGCTCTGGATATCGAGCTGGAACGGGGCTGACCGAATTGACGGGGCGTGCCGCCCCGTCGTCAGGAGGAGTCTAGGTGTTCATCAACCTGGAGAAAGATCGCAGGAAGCCGACCGACTTCAAGTCGATCCGCATCATGCTGGCGTCGCCGGAGCGCATCCGCGAGTGGAGCTACGGCGAGGTCACCAAGCCGGAGACCATCAACTACCGCTCGTTCAAGCCGGAAAAAGACGGCCTGTTCTGCGAGCGCATCTTCGGCCCGGTGAAAGACTGGGAGTGCAGCTGCGGCAAGTACAAGCGCATCCGCTACCGCGGCGTCATCTGCGACCGCTGCGGCGTGGAAGTGACGCGCGCTAACGTGCGGCGCGAGCGCCTGGGGCACATCGAGCTCGCGGTGCCGGTGTCGCACATCTGGTTCTTCAAGGGCCTCCCGAGCCGCATCGGCCACCTGCTCGACATGACGATCCGCGACCTCGAGCGCGTGCTCTACTACGAATCGTTCATCGTGATCGATGCGGGCAACGCGCCGGTCAAGGAGAAGCAGCTCGTGTCGGAGGATCGCTACCTCGAGCTGGAGGAGCAGAACTTCGAGTTCACGGCGCGCATGGGGGCGGACGCCATCAAGGAGCTGCTCAAGCGCATCGACCTGAACGCGCTTTCCAAGGACCTGCGCACGCGCATCGAGACGGAGACGTCGGTGCAGCGCAAGAAGGACCAGCTCAAGCGGCTGAAGGTGGTGGAGGCGTTCCGCGGTTCCGAGAACCGCCCCGAGTGGATGATCCTCGACGTGATCCCGGTGCTTCCGCCCGAGTTGCGCCCGCTGGTGCCGCTCGAGGGCGGCCGCTTCGCCACCTCGGACCTGAACGATCTGTACCGCCGCGTCATCAACCGTAACAACCGGTTGAAGAAGCTGATCGAGATCAAGGCGCCGGAAGTGATCCTGCGCAACGAGAAGCGCATGCTGCAGGAAGCGGTGGACGCGCTGTTCGACAACGGCCGCCGTTCGCGCGCGGTGCGCGGCCAGGGCAACCGCCCGCTCAAGAGCCTGTCCGACATGCTCAAGGGCAAGCAGGGCCGCTTCCGACAGAACCTGCTCGGCAAGCGCGTGGACTACTCGGGCCGTTCGGTGATCGTCGTCGGTCCCGAGCTGAAGATCTACGAGTGCGGACTGCCGAAGAGCATGGCGCTGGAGCTGTTCAAGCCCTTCATCATCCGCAAGCTCGAAGAGAAGAACTACGTGCAGACGGTGAAGAGCGCCAAGAAGCTCGTCGAGCAGGAGTCTCCCGAGGTCTGGGACATCCTGGAAGAGATCATCCAGGAGCACCCGGTGCTCCTGAACCGCGCCCCGACGCTGCATCGTCTCGGCATCCAGGCCTTCCAGCCCGTGCTGGTGGAGGGCAAGGCCATCCGTCTGCATCCGCTCGTCTGCGCGGCGTTCAACGCCGACTTCGACGGCGATCAGATGGCGGTGCACGTGCCGCTCTCGTACGAGGCGCAGCTCGAAGCGCGCACCCTCATGCTGTCGGCGCACAACATCCTGTCGCCCGCAAACGGCAAGCCGCTCGCGGTGGCGTCGCAGGACATGGTGATCGGCGCCTACTTCCTCACCATGGCGCGCAAGGGCGCCAGGGGAGAGGGCAAGGCCTTCTTCTCCATGGACGAAGTCGTCATCGCGCACCAGGCCGGCCAGGTGGACCTGCACGCGCGCATCCGGCTGCGCTGGCGCGGCAAGCTCATCGAGACCACGGTGGGCCGCGTCTTCTTCAACCGCATCATCCCCGAGGATCTGCGCTACAAAAACGACGTGCTCGACAAGAAGGGCCTCGCGAACCTCGTTTCCGAGGCATTCGACAAGCTCGGGCTCGAGCGCACCATCCGCTTCCTGGACGACCTCAAGGACGCGGGTTTCG
>DASTOO010000229.1:0-3057 GCA_035762505.1 Candidatus Krumholzibacteriia bacterium | reverse complement strand
CCCCGCGCTGGAGAATTTCCTGGTCGCGATCGGCCGCCGCTACCTGCTGCGCCCGGTGTACATGAAGCTCGCCGAGACGCCGCAAGGCATGGAATTCGCGCGCCGCGTCTACCAGAAGGCGCGGCCGGGCTATCACTCGATTACCGTGAACGGAATCGACGAGGTGCTGAAGTGGAGCGACACGGGAGGCGGGGGCGGCAGGTGAGCGAGCCCGTCGCCATCGGCGTGATCTCGGACACGCACGGCCTGCTCCGGCCGGAAGCGGTGACGGCGCTGGCCGGGAGCCGCTACATCGTGCACGGCGGCGACGTGGGGCACGAGGGCATTCTGAGGGCGCTGGAGCGGATCGCGCCGGTTACGGTCGTGCGCGGCAACACGGACAACGAGGCCTGGGCGGATCGCCTGCCGATTACGAACGTGCTCGTCGCGGGCGGCGCGCGCATCTACGTGGTGCACGACATCGCCGGCCTCGACATCGATCCGGCGGCGGCGGAGATGGCGGTGGTGGTGTACGGGCACTCACACCGGCCCGCGATCGAAACGCGCGACGGCGTGCTGTTCCTCAATCCGGGCGCGGCGGGTCCGCGGCGCTTCACGCTCCCGGTGACGATCGCGCGGCTGACGATCGACGGCGGCTGCGCGGAAGCGGAGATCGTGGAGATCGTCCCGCCCGGGGAGCCGTAATCGACGGCGCAAGACTTCAGGAGGTTTGTCATGCAGGAAGCGTTGCAGCGGTTGTGCGCCCACATGCGCTGGGCCGACGAGCGGGTACTCCGTGAATTGAAGCAGGCCGAAGAGCCCCTCGAACCCCTCAAGTTCTACGCCCACATCCTCGCCGCGGAACGGCTGTGGTATCTGCGCATACACGAAGAGAACTGGACCGTGATTCCGGTGTGGCCCGACTACACCCTCGAGCAGTGCGAGAAGCTCGCCGCGGAGAATTGCGCGTTGTACGAGAAGTTCATCGCGGAACTCGCCGACGCGGACTTGACCCGGGAAGTGACCTACACCAACTCCCAGCGGAAGCGCTTCACCAACACGATCGGAGACATGCTGCTGCACGTGATGGTGCACGGTGCCCACCACCGCGGCCAGGTCGCGCATGCGATGCGCCGCCACGGCGACACGCCGCCAATCGTGGACTACATCGCGTTCGTGAGGGATTAGCCCTTCGCCCCGGGGCCCGCGACTCCGTGCAACCCTTTCGGCCCCCCGCGCCACTCACCTCTCGATGAGACCCACGAGCGTGCACGATCTCGACGACGCCGGGCTGGTCCGGCGTTACACGCGGAGCCGGGACGAAGCATCCTTCCGGATGCTGTACCGCAAGCACACCCCGGCGATGTTCGGCGTCGTCCGGCGGCTGCTGGACGACGACCGCGCCGCGGCGGAGGACGTGCTGCAGGAGGCGTGGCTCCGTGCTGCCGACGGGCTCGCCGACTTCCGCTGGGAGTCGGCGCTGCGGACCTGGCTCGTCGGCATCGCCGTCAACTGCGCGCGCGACCGCATGCGCAAACGCCTCCGGGAAGCCGCGCGGGACGTCGATCTGGCCAGCGTCGCGGAGCTTCCGACGGCGCCGCCGCTCCCCGCGCGGATCGCGAGTGTCGACGTGGAGCGCGCCATCGCGCAGCTCCCCGACGGCTACCGCGAGGTGCTGATCCTCCACGACGTGTTCGGCTACACGCACGACGAGATCGCCCGCATGCTCGGGGTCGAATCGGGAACATCGAAGAGCCAGTTGAGCCGCGCGCGCAGCACGATGCGGCGCCGGCTCGGCGGGAAAGGAACGGATAACCATGAGCGACGATCCGAACAAGAACTGGACTGACGCGGAAGCGGCGGTGCTGCGGTCCCTCAGGGACGAGCCCGACGCGTCACCCGGTCTCGAGGACCGGGTCGTGGACGTGCTCAAACGGCGCGGACACATCCGCGCCCGAGGAGGCCCGATCAACATGATTGGCAAGACGGCAGGTCTGGCGGTGGCGGCGGCGGCGGTGTTCATCGGCGGGTTCGTCGCGGGCAACCGCAACGTCGCGGCGACGAAGCCGGCGGAATCCCCGCCGCCGGCGGCCACCGAGCCGGCGGAGAGCGCCGGGAATCAGTACATGCTCCTCATGTTCACGCGCAGCGCGGACCCGTCCGACGAGCCGATGGCGGACGCGGACTACAAGGTGATCGTCGGCGAGTACCGCAAGTGGGCGGAGGACCGCGCGGCAGAGGGCCGCTTGGTGGACGCGCACAAACTCGCCAGCGCGACGCGCGTCATGACCGCCAACGGGGGCAACGTGGCGATCGAGTCGAGCGCCGACGGCGACCGCGTGCTGGGGGGGTACTTCCTCGTCACCGCGCCCAGCCTCGAGGATGCGGTCGAGCTGACCAGGACCCACCCGCACCTGAAGTACGGCGGCGAGGTCGAAGTCCGGCCCATCGAAGTCACCAGCCGGTGACCCCTCACCCCCCGGAGGCGGGGCGCCGCCTCCGGGGTTCCCCATTCCGGCCGATGTGCTACACTGGCCCCCATGCGGGGGCAAAAGGGCGCTAACACGTGGACCCGCCGTCAGTTCCTGACGACGTGCGGGGCGGTGACGGTGGGCTTCGTGGCGTACCGGCGGGCCTTCACGGGCGGTGTCGGCGCGCTTGCCCGCGCCGCGACCGCCGCCGAGGGCTACGGGCCGCTCCGCGAGGATCCCAACGGCCTCATCGACCTGCCCGCGGGCTTCACCGCGCGGATCGTCTCCCGCGCCGGCGAGGAGATGGCCGACGGCCTCCTCGTCCCGGGAATGCCTGACGCGATGGCCACCTTCGAGGGGCCCGGCGGCACCACCCTCATCGTCTGCAACCATGAGTGCCTGCGAATGGGGGACAGCCCCTTCGGTGCGAACAATGCACGTCTCGCGAAGATCCCCCCGTCGAAACTCTACGATCTCGGCGCCGGACTGACGCCGTCTCCGGGCGGCACCACCACCATCGTGTGGGACACGCGCACCGGGACGCTCGCGCGCCAGTACCTGAGCCTCGCCGGGACGCTGCGCAACTGCGCGGGCGGCGCGACGCCGT
>DASTOO010000228.1:0-11960 GCA_035762505.1 Candidatus Krumholzibacteriia bacterium | reverse complement strand
CGCAGTACGCCGCCCTGGCGCCGTACGGCAACGGCATCACGCGCGTCTCGTGGACCGCGGCGAGCCCGTCGGACCCCAATCCGACCACGCACTACGAGGTCGAGGCGTGCCTCGATCCCACGTTCTATACCGACACCGGGTCCCCCATCATCGTCGACTGGGTGATGGACGGGTTCTCCTACACGCTGGCCGGCCTCTCCGGCGGCGGTTACCACTCCGGCAACGCGGACAACATCTCGCACACCATGCTCATGCGGCGCCCCTTCCTGGTGGACGCCGCGAGCGACACGCTGACCTTCAGCATCGACTGGGACATCGAGACCGACTACGACTACGGCTATGTCGACGTGAGCAACGACGGCGGTGCGACGTGGACGCCGATCGAGGGCAACATCACCACAACGTTCAACCCGTTCGGAAACAACCGCGGCCACGGCATCACGGGCGCGAGCGGCGGCTGGGTGAGCGCCGAGTTCCCGCTCACCGGCTATGCGGGCCAGGAGATCATGGTGCGCCTCGCCTACTTCACCGACCAGTTGTTCACCGGCACCGGATTCACGGTGGATGACATCGCGCCCGCGGCGACGTGCGCGAGCGAGGAAACCTTCGCCACCGCGAATCCCGATACCACGTACGATCACGTTCCGGGCAGCGCCGGGCTGTGGCGCTACCGGGCGCGCGCGATCGACGCCCAGGGCCACGCGAGCGCGTGGAGCAACATGCGTGACCGCGACGTCACCACCGTGACGGCGGCGGACGCGCCGCGCGCCTACCGCACCGACCTCGGCGCCAACTATCCGAATCCATTCAACCCGTCGACGCAGATTCCCTTCGTCGTCGGCGGCGCGGGCGCGCAGACGACGCGCGTGACGCTCGCGATCTACTCGGTGACGGGCGCGCGCGTGGCGACGCTGGTCGACGATTCGAGGCGGCCGGGGACGTACCTCGCCCACTGGGACGGAGCGAACGAGCGCGGCGCGCCGGTGCCGTCCGGGATCTACTTCGCCCGGCTCGCCGTGGACGGGGGCCCGGCCCTCACCCGGAAACTCGTGCTGCTCAGGTAGAAAATGTGCTTGGGGGCCGCCCCCGTGAGGTCTACAATTGAGGAACGGCGGCGCCGTAATTCGCCGCCCCTGACGGAACCGCCGGTTGCCATGCGACCGGCGGTTCTGTTTCCGGGGACCATGCGCCCCGATCGACCCCGATGCTCCCTTCGTGACACTCCCGATCGAGGAATGGAAGTTGCACATACTTACGTGCGGCGCCAGAAAATGCTTGCGTCGTTCCGTCCCGTCCCCGATGATGGGGGGCCGGTTAAAGTGAATGTAACCACATACAAACATGCAATTTAGCTCATGATGCACCGTCGCACCACGCTCCTCGCCGTCGCGCTCAGCGCGGCGGTTCTGTATTCGGGCCGGAGTGTCTTTCTGGGTCCGATCCTGGATCGGATCGGGTCAGTGGACACGGAGACGGCCGGTCTGGCCCTCGTCGGCGCCACCGCGCCGGCGGGTGTGGCGACGCTGCCCAGGGAAGCGCCCGTCCGGGAGCCGCTCCACGGCACCATCGGCCGGAACAGCACCCTCTATGACGAGCTTCGCAAACTGGGGGTCTCCGCGGTCGACATCGACATCATGGCCCGTCAGACCCGCAGGACCTACGACTGGCGCCGCGTCCGGGCCGGCCAGGCCTTCGACCTCTACGCCACCGACACGGGCGAGGTGGACAGCCTCCTCCTTTATACGAGTGTCGCCGACTACGTGCGCGTGAGTCGCGCCGACGACGGTTTCGCGGCCTCGGTGGAGCAGGTCCCCTACGACGTGTCGTACGCCGTGACGCACGGCACCATCTACAACTCGGTCTACGCCTCGCTCCAGGAGCAGGGCGCGGCGGTGGAGCTGGCCGGATCGATCGACGACATCTTCGGCTGGACCATCGACCTCGCCAGCGACCTGCGCCAGGGCGACGAGTACGTCCTGCTCTACGAGCAGCGCTCCTACAAGACGGGCTTCACCACCCTCGGCGACGTGCTCGCGGCGCGCATCGTGAACGCGGGACGCGAGTACAACGCGATCCGCTTCAAGGATGGAAACAACCCGGTGGCGTACTACAACCTCGAGGGGCAGTCGATGCAGAAGGCGATGCGCCGCGCCCCGCTCCGGTTCACGCACATTTCATCGAGCTTCAGCCGCCGCCGCTTCCACCCGGTGCAGAAGGTGTACAAGCCGCACTACGGTGTCGACTACGTGGCCCCGCGGGGCACGCCGATCTACGCCACCGGCGACGGCCTGGTGGTGGCGTCGCAGTTCACGTCCGGCAACGGCAACTACATCAAGATCCGCCACAACAAGACGTACGAGTCCTCGTACCTGCACATGTCGGGCTTCGCCAAGGGTGTCCGGCGCGGGGTCAAAGTGAGCGAGGGCCAGTTGATCGGGTACGTCGGTTCCACGGGATTCGCCACCGCGCCGCACGTCTGCTACCGCATCACGAAGAACGGCGTGCCCGTGAATCCGCGCAAGCTGGAGCTCCCCGCGCGCGAGCCGGTGGCGGCCGTGAACATGGCGAGCTTCGACGCCGTGCGCGATTCCTACCTGAGCCGCGTGCACGAGGCCCTCATGGAAGGCCTCGCCGACCGCACCGCCGTGGTGGAAGCGCCGGTCCGCCCCACCACCACCATGCTCCGCGCGAGCGTGTTTTAGTCTATTCCACGATGATCGAGGCGTCGCCGCGCGCGACGCACTCTCCCACCATCGCCGCCTGCGGGTGGTTCCTCTTCAGTTTCGCGAGGAGCGCGTCGGCCTCTCCGGCGGGTGCTGCGATCAAGAGACCGCCCGCGGTCTGCGCGTCGAAGAGGAGCGCCTTCGTCGCCTCGTTCAGCGACGGCGCGAGGCGCACCGCGCCTTCCAGGAACTTCCGCGTCGTGTTGCCGCCGCCGGTGAGGTAGCCCCGTTCGGCGGCTTCGCGGGCGCCGTCGATGAAGGGCACGTCCGCGGCGCGCAGCACGATCGTGACCCCGCTCGCCTCCGCCATCTCGTTGGCGTGTCCCGCGAGACCGAAGCCGGTGATGTCGGTGCACGCGTGGACATCGTGCTCGAGCATCAGCTCCGACGCCGCGCGGTTCAGCGTGGTCATCACGTCGACGAGCGCCTTCGTGCGTTCGGCCGCCAGTGCGCCGGCCTTGAGCTGTGTGGCCAGCACGCCGGTGCCGATGGGCTTCGAGAGGACAAGACGATCCCCCGGGCGCGCTCCGCCGTTGCGCACGATGCGGCGCGGATCGATCAGGCCGACCACGGCGAGGCCGTACTTCACCTCGGGGTCGTTGACGGTGTGACCGCCCACGATCGACACACCCGCCGCGCGCGCCACGTCGGCGCCGCCGCGAATGATCTCGCGCAGCACCTCGGGCGGGAGCGCCTTCTCCGGGAAGCCCGCGATGTTCAACGCCACCACCGGGCGACCGCCCATGGCGTACACGTCCGAGAGCGAGTTGGTGGCGGCAACGCGGCCGTAGTCGTACGCGTCGTCCACGATGGGCGTGAAGAAGTCCACCGTGAGCACCATCGCCAGCTCGTCGCTGAGGCGGTACACCCCGGCGTCGTCGCTGCCGGCGTGACCCACGAGCACGTTGGGGTCAACCGGTGCGGGGAGCTTCGAGAGTATGTCGCGCAGTCCCGCTGCGCTGAACTTGGAGGCTCAACCGGCGCATGCCGCGAACTCGGTCAGCCTGAACAGACGGTCCTTCTCGCTCATGGGTCATCACCTCCTTCGCACCACGCGCTGGAAATCGATCAGTGCTCCGCGCCCGCTACCCGCCGCATCTCCGCCGGCCAGTTCAGCAGCACGCGCATCTCCTGCCGACCGGCCTCTCCCCCCGGCGCGCGCACCGCGACGAACCGTCCGTCCGCCGCCACGTCGAAGTCGCGCGGGCGCGCGGTGTTGAACCCGCCCTCGAACAATTCCGCCGGCCTCCCCACGCGGAACGAGGGACGCGTATCGATCGAGGCCTCCATCATGCTGGTTCCGGCGGTGAAGTACAGCCGGCGTCCGTCGCGCGACCACAGGGGACTGCCACCCCCGCCAATCGAGACCTGCCACGCCTCGCCCGTTGCCGGATAGGGGCGCACGAACACCTCGCGCGCACCGGTTTCGTTGGTGACGTACGCGATCCACCGGCCGTCGGGCGAACTCGACGGGTCGGTCTCGTCGAACTCCGTCGCCAGAAACGGCGCCGGCGCCGCGGTGCCGTCCATCGGACACACCCAGATGTCGCTCGCAGTACCGCGGCCGCCCACGGAAAAAACCAGCAGGTTTCCACCCGCCGACCACGACTGCGGCCGGCCTCGCTGCGCGCCGCGCGTGATCTCGGTGACCTCGCGCGCGCCCTCCACCGACAGCGCCACCATGCGACCGCCCGCCGCGGACTGCTCGTAAGCGATGCGGCGGCCGTCGGGCGACCAGACCGCATGGTGATTGTCGCCGCCCTGGACGATGCGCGCCAGCGATTGCCGCTCGAGATCGTACAACCACAGCTCGCACTCGGTGGCCGTCTTGCGCAGCAGGATGCGCTTGCCGTCGGGTGACAGGCGCGGCTGAGTCCACGTGGCGCGCGTGTCGATCAGCGGCGCCACCGTTCCGTCCCGTCCCAGCCAGACGATCTCGGCTCCCGAGCCCGCACCGGGCTGGGGCGCGTACACGAGCTTGCCGTCCCGGCTCGCGTCGTAGGCAATGGTCATGTTGAGCGGCTCGGTGAGCGGGACGGCGGTGCCGGTGAACTCCAGCCGGTCGGGATCGAAAGGCCGCGCCAGCACCACCTGCGTCGTCATGTCCGCGTAGAGAAGGATCCCCGGGTGCACGTAGCGCGCGAGGATGCCGTTCTCCACCAGTGTCACCTTCGAGCCGTCCGGCCGGACCGCGTCGATATGCCATGACGATGTGCCGCCGGTGACGGAAATGAGCGGGGTACCGTTCGGCAGCACTTCGGGCAGCCACGCCTCCAGCTCCACGATGGTGGTGTCGAGCGTGGCAAGCACCTCCACCCGACCGCCCGCCGCCGGTACGCGCGCGAGCGCGGTGATGCCCCCGCCCCCGTCGAACGGCGTGTAGTAGATCATGCCGTTCTCGCCCCACGTGCCGGAGTTGATGCGCGGCTCGTTGACCACGATCTGCGCGACACCACCGCCCGCCGGAACCTTCTTCAACGCGGACGGCGTGACGAACCCGATCCACGTGCCGCCCGGCGCGAAGAAGGGGTTGCTGGCGTCCTCCGTACCGGCGATCGGCGTCATCTCGAACGAGGAGAGATCGCGGCGATACAGGCGGCGCGAACCCGACTCCTCGACGCTGAACACCACGTACGAACCGTCGGGAGAAAGCGCGGGCGTGGAGTACAGGGAGAAATCGGCGCTGCCGAACAAATAGCGCTGCGGCGCGCCGCCGGCCGCCGGCCGCCCGCCGTCGCGGGGCAGCACGCCCATCACCAGCAAGGTGACGGCCGCCGCCGCGACTCCCACGATTGCGGACCCGAGCCAGCGGGAGCGCGTCACGCCGGATGTCCGCGGTGTCGTCGTCGGGGTCCCGGAGAAGGTGGACGCCCCATCCGCGAGCCAGGCGAGCTGGAGCTTCACGTCGTGCGCACTCTGCAGGCGGTCGGCCGGATCCTTGACGAGACACGCGCGCACCAGGCGGTCCAGCTCGGGCGGCGCCATCGGCGCCACCTGCGAAATCGGAGCCGGCTCGGCGTGCATGATAGCGCCGATGAGACTCGCCTGGCTCTTCCCTTCGAAGGCGCGCTTGCCCGTCGCCATTTCGTAGAGTACACAACCGAACGCCCACAGGTCCGAGCGCGCGTCGGTCTCCTTCCCCTCCAGCTGCTCGGGCGACATGTACTGGAAGGTGCCGACGATGGTGCCCTCGGCGGTGAGCGGCTGCGCGATCGTGGGCGACTGGGTCAGCGCCGCTACCGTCACACCGCTCCCGTCGGCGGGGCCGGCCATGCCCGTCGCGCGCGCGAGACCGAAGTCCATGAGCTTGGCACCGCTCTTCGTGAGCATCACATTGCCGGGCTTGAGGTCGCGATGCACGACGCCCGCGCGGTGCGCGCGGTCCAGCGCGTCCGCGATCTGCGAGCCGATGCGGAGCGTTTCGCCCACGGGAAGCGGCCCTTTCATGAGCCGGGTCGCCAGCGTCTCGCCCTCGATCAGCTCCATGACGAGGTAGTCGACGTCGCCCTCGCGGCCGACGTCGAAGAGCGTGCAGATGTGCGGGTGGTTCAGCGACGAGACCGTCTTCGCCTCGCGCTCGAAGCGCGCGCGCACTTCCGGGTTCTGCGACAGGTGCTGCGGCAGCACCTTGACCGCGACCTCGCGCCCCAGGCGCGTGTCGCGCGCGCGATAGACTTCGCCCATCCCGCCCGCGCCGAGGGGTGCGACGATTTCGTAGGGGCCGAGACGGGTGCCGGGAGAGAGCTGCATGCGCCTGACTCTATCCGTCCGGCGCAGGGATGTCCACGATTCACCTGGCCGGCACGCGCGTCACTGCCCTTCGGCCACCAGGTCCGGTTGAGGCGAACCCGGCGAAACATCGGTCACCGGAATCGATAGCACGGGATCGGGGCTCCGGCGCCGCCCGTGCGCCAGGGAGAGGCCGAAGACACCGGAATAACCCGCCACGAACAGTCCCAGGTAGGGGAGCGCCGCCCACTCACGCATCCAGGCGATCGCGCAGAAGCCGGCACTCATGTAGGCCGCCAGCGCGAGTTCCACGAACAGGGAGGGCCTCTGCGATGAGCGGTAGACCTTTTCTTTCCAGCAGTCGCGAAGCGACTCGATGCGGTACTTCGCGGTGCGAACGAAGGGCGTCTCGCGCCCCAGCAAGGCCTCGGCCACGGCCCAGGCGTTGTTGACGCACATGCCGGCGCCAATCGCCAGGATGCAGGGGATGTCGCGAGCGCGCAATCTCCAGTCGCGATGAAGCTCCCGCTGCGCGAAAGTATAGAAGAGGAGAACGGATGCGGTGGTAAGACCGAACACAACCGCTTCGATGACAAAGGGACCATGCGCAACGGCTTTCGCGCGCGCGACCACCGCGAAGGGCATCAACACCGAGAGCACCACCAGCAGGAGGTAGCTCAGGTTGGCGCTCAGGTGAAACGTGGCCTCGAGCTTGACCTTGAGCGGCGCGTCGCTGCGCCAGATGCGCGGCAGCAGTTTTCGTCCGACTTGAATCGAACCCTTGGTCCACCGATGCTGCTGGTTCTTCAGGCCGAAGATGTCGACGGGCAGTTCGCTGGGACACTCGACGCTCGGCAGGAAGACGAAGCGCCACCCCCGCAGCTGAGCGCGGTAGGACAGGTCCAGATCTTCGGTCAGCGTGTCCCCCTGCCATCCCCCGGCATCGAGGATCGCAGCGCGCCGAAACACTCCACCCGTCCCGTTGAAGTTGAAGAAGCGACCGGAGCAGCTGCGCGCGGTGTGCTCCAACGCAAAGTGACCGTCGAGCAGCAGGGCCTGTACGCGCGTGAGCAGCGAGTATTCACGGTTCAAGTAGGTCCAGCGCGTCTGCACCATGCCCACGCGCGCATCGCGGAAGTGCGGAACGGTTTTTTCGAGGAAGTCCGCCGGGGGAACGAAGTCGGCGTCGAAGATGGCCACGAGTTCGTCCCCGGTGGCGTCGAGGCCCTCCTGGAGCGCGCCGGCCTTGTAACTGCGGCGCGTTTCGCGGTGACGAAAGTCCACGTTGATCCCGCGTGCCCGCAGCGCGTTCGCCGCCTCCCGCGCGATACGCGTGGTTTCGTCGGTGGAATCGTCGAGCACCTGGATGCGCAGCCGGTGGCGCGGGTAACGAATCGCCGCGGCCGCCTCGATGACGCGACGGGCCACGTACACCTCGTTGTAGAGCGGGAGTTGAATCGTCACCGAAGGCCAGCCGTCGGGCGGCGCAGGCGGTATCGATCGCGCCGGACCGCGCTTGTGGTTGCGGATGTACAGATAGAGAATGACGTAGCGGTGCAGACCGTACAGCGAGAGCGCCGCCAGAATGGCGGCGTATACGATGACGACCGGCGAATCCCAGTTGAGCATGTGGGTGGAAACGGCTCCCTACACCAGCGCGCCGCCGCACGATGAGCCCATGCCGGCGGTGCAGCCAAAGCAGTGCGACCCGGTAACGATTCGGCGGCGGTGCAGGCTCGCGTCGAAGTCACGAATGTTGGCGGGCTTCCCGTTGCCGATGGACTTCCGGAGGGCGAGGTTGAAGTCGCAATCGTAAAGAGTGCCATTCCAGTCGACTTCGATCTGATGGCGGCACATGAGGGGCGCGATGGTGGCCTGGTTGAACGAGTCGCGCAGCATCCGCCGGTATGCCTCCGCCTTGTTCTCCCGCCTCAGCTGAACCATGAAGCGGCCGATGGGCATGTTGGCAATGGTAAGGAGGCGCGAGAAGACGATGCCGAAGCGCCCGTCAAGCTCGCGCCGGTAGTCCGCCTCGAGCTGCGCCTGGTCGCCCGGGAGCCCCGCGCCGGCCGGATTGAACATGAGGTCGAGGGGAAGGTGCGGTTCGTGTCCGTAGCCGAGTGCGTTCAGGCGGCGGATGACCTCGATGGAACCACCGTAGACGCCGCTTCCGCGCTGGCGGTCCACGTTCTCTTCCGTGTAGCACGGGAGCGAGGCCACGAGTCTCACCGCGTTCCCGGCGAAGAACGCGGGCATGTCCTCATAGCCGGGCTCCAGCATGATGGTGAGATTCGTCCGCACCTGAACGGGCCGTCCCCTCTCCCGCGCCACCCGCACGAAACGCCGGAACTCCGGATTCATCTCCGGGGCCCCGCCGGTGACGTCGATCAGCGCGGCGTCGATTTCGTCGGCGACGCGCAGGACGTGGGTCATCGTGTCCCAGTTCATCTGCTCACGGCGACGCGGCGACGACGACACGTGGCAGTGCGCGCAGGAGAGGTTGCAGGTGAGTCCGATATTCACCTGAATGACCGTGATCCGCTCGGCGTGGAGCGGGCCGCCCGTGGCCTCTTGCACGCGCGCATCGAACTCGTTGGCAACCGCCGGATCCGGCCCATCCTTCAACAGCATGCGCTTCCTCCGTTCCGGTCCGTGGCAGCGTCCCGCACCGGCTTGCAGTCGAACGCACCAAAGTGCACCGCCCGGTCCCCGGTCACCGTGAAGTGACGCGCATAGCGCGTCTCCGCGAGCATCGATGCGGTGTTCCCGCACACGAGCATGGGCTTTCCCGTCACGAACGCGTGATGGTCGTCGAGATCGAAGCGATGCGGGTTTTCCGGAATGGTTCCGCGGTAAGTCGCCGTCTGCCCGTAGTCCTCGCAGATGTCCTCCAGTGCGCCCAGCTTGAACGCCCGAACCGTGACGGACTGGAAATCGATCATTCCGATCCGCTCGTGAATGACCGGATCGTCGATGCGGACCGGGGTGCGTGACACCACGCGGTGGTCGAGACACCCGTTGGCCCGGAGCAGGCGCCGGAAGTCCTCGCGGTACATGGCGCCCGCCAGGCACTCTCCCACCAGAACGGGATCATCCCGCAGCCCGGCCGGAACCCGCCGGGCGGAAAACACATCGGAGAAGTAGAGTTCACCGCCCGGCTTCAGCACGCGGAAGATCTCCGCGAAGACGCGCGGCTTGTCCGGCGAAAGATTCAGCACGCAGTTGGAGATGACCACGTCGACGGAGTTGGATGCCACTCCAGCCGAGTCGAGGTCTTCGATGTACCCGTGCACGAACACGACGTTGGGACTTGTGAAGCCGAAACGGCGAGTCTGCTCCTCGCGGTGCCGCCGCGCCACCTCGATCTGCGAATGGGTCATGTCGACACCGATCACGCGACCGCGCGGACCCACGAGCTTCGACGCGATGTAGGCGTCGCGCCCCGTGCCGCACCCGAGATCGAGTACCGTGCACCCTTCCAGGAGCGGCGGAATGGGGGAACCGCACCCGTAGAAGCGCTCCAGAATCTCCGGATGGATCTGGGCGAGCGCCGCCCGCTGCTCCGCCGGAAGCGAATCCGAAGTGCAACACGCGCTGGTCCTGAGGTCCTGCGTGCCCGCAAGAACCCTCCCGTAATACTCGCGAACCCGCGCACGCTCGTCCTCGTGCGCGTGCACCTGATCCGACTGCCCGATATCCCACTGCTCGATCTTCATCTGGATCTACCTCGCTGCTTGCAGAATACTGATCGACAGCGCTCCCAGCGCCGCCGTAACCGCGAGGGCCATGCCTGCGGCGGTGGTGAGCACGGCGGTCATGATGGTTAGTGCCCGGGACGAATCCGGTGTTACAGTAGGCTTTGAACAATCTCCCGTCAACGGGCCGGAAGCAGGCCCGCAACCTCCGACGGGTCGCTCGTGGGGCGCTGGCACACAAAGTCCTCGCACACGTAGGCCGTCGCCCGGCCATCGAGCCTTGTGACCCCCCGCATGAATTCCAGCCGCTCCGCGAGCCGCCGCTGGCCCGCCGCTCCGTCCGCGAGCAGGAGGATCTTGCCGGGCATGAATCGGTCATGCACCACCCGAAGGAGGGCGCGGGTGTCGGCGGCGCCGACGGAGCCTGCAATCACGATCTGGGCAGGCTTCTCCCGCAGGAAGCGCACTCCCGCCAGAAACTGTGCGGCGGACGCGGGAGACCGCCGTACGTCCGCCGCGAACGCGGCAACTAGGCGCCCGGCCTGCGCGCGGTACTCCGCTCCATCGGTCATCGCGGCCAGGCGGGACAGGTTCAGCAGCGCAATCGAGTTGGCCGACGGCTCGACGCTGTCGAATACCGACTTCGAGCGCACCAGAACGCTCGGATCCTTGCCGTCCGTCGCGAAGTACCCCCCGTCCGATTCATCCCGGAATCGGAGGTCGAACTCGCGCTGCAGGGTCACGGCCCAATCGAAATAGGCGATGTCGAACGACGCCTCATAGAGATCCAGGAGCGCTTGAATGAGGAATGCGTAGTCGTCGGCCTGGCCCGCGATCGCGGCCTCCCCATCCCGGTAGCGGCGCAGCAACACTCCGCTCTTTGCGTCGTAGAGCTCGCGCTTGATGAACGCCGCCGCCGCGCGCGCGGACTCCAGATACTCTTTCGAGTCGAAGACCTGGGCAGCGCGCGCGAACGCGGAGATCATGAAAGCGTTCCACGACGTAAGCGTCTTGTCGTCGAGGTGCGGACGCGGACGGTCCCCGCGGGCTGCGAAGAGCCGATCACGACCCGCCGCCAGTACTTGCGCCACCTCCTCCGGCCGCTTCCCGAATCTCTCTGATGTCTCATCGATCGTATGCGATACGATCAGAATGTTCTGTCCCTCGAATTCCCCGAACGCATCCCGCTGTACGTTTCCGTCATCTTCCACGCCATAGTAATATGAAAAGACGTCGGCGGCGTCCGCCGCGCGGGTCGGGCGCGTCGCACACCGTTTCCACCCGTCCGCCCGCGGCGCCGACCTTGCGGAGTTTCCCGTCGGCGAAGAAACCGATCCAGCGGCTGTCGGGCGACCAGAAGGGTTGCTCGGCGTGCTCGGTTCCCTCGATCGGTTTCGGCGTGAGTGTTTCGAGGGGGCGCAGCCACAGCTTCGCCGTGGCACTGGAGTCCGAGGCCACGAAAACGATCGTCTTTCCGTCGGGAGAGATGGCGAACGAGGATGCCAGGTTGTCGAGGTGCGCGCCGGCGGGCTCGGGGACGAGCAGCCGGGCGCGGTCGCGTCCGGCTCCCCGGCCGCCGGAGAAGTTCGGAAGCCACGCCGCGATCGCGACGACGGCGGCGAGCCCCGCGATCACCCACGCCGGCGACACGCGACGCGGACGCCTGCCCGCGGGGACGGACGCGGCGACAGCGGACGACGGCGTCGATACGCCGGCGTCGAGAAGCCACCCGAGCTGGAGCTTCGCGTCGTGCGCGGTCTGGATGCGGTCGTCGGGGTCCTTCGCGAGCAGCGCGACGACGAGTCTCTCGAGC
>DASTOO010000227.1:0-2161 GCA_035762505.1 Candidatus Krumholzibacteriia bacterium | reverse complement strand
GCCGGCAGCGGAGGCGCTGCTGAAGGCGATCTCCCTGCGCCCCACCCACGCGCCCGCGCAGTTCCACCTCGCGTGGCTCTACATGCGCACCAGCCGCTACCTCGAAGCGACCCACTATTTCATTCGCGGACTGCGCAGCGAGCCGAATTCGGCCTACGGCCGGCTGGGGCTGGCCGAATCGTACCTCGCGCGCGACATGCCGGACGACGCGCTCGCGGAGTTCCAGAAAGTGTACGTGGCGGACACGACGAGCGTCACGGCGATGATCGGCATCGGGGATTGTCAGGTCCGGAAGGGCAACTGGGTGCAGGCCGAGTCGATCCTGCGCCGCGCGGTGGAGAAGGCGCCCGATGACGCGCGCGGCCACAAGTGTCTCGGTGACAGCTTCGTGGCACAGGGGCTGAACGTCGAGGCGGTGGGACACTATCGCATGGCGACGCAGCTCGACGACGAGTACGCCGGCGCGTGGCTCGGGCTGGGGACCGCCCTGGAGGCGGCGGGGGATCTGGACCAGGCCGAGACGGCCCTGCAGACCGCACTCCTGCACGCGCCCAAGGACCCCGCGGTTCTCTACCGCCTCGGTCTGGTGACCGCGCAGAAGCACGATCCCAACCTGGCGCGCTCGTACTACGAAATGGCCCTGGCGGTGGCGGGCGGTAATCGCGCGCTCATCGCGCGCATCCGCGCGGCCCTGGCGGACGTTCAACCCACCCCGGCCGGACAATAACGACCGGACCGCCCGCGTCACTCGACGCGGTACAGTTTCGCCTTCCCCAGCTTCATCGTCCCCTTGTCGATGCCAACTTCGATGCGCCCGCCGACTCCCGCGCGCACCTCGAACTGGTCCAGCGCGAGCACCGCGTGCAGCGGCTCGGGGTCGAAGTCGTCCCGAAAGGTCTCATCGTCGAGGTTGCGGATGACCACCTCGCACTGATGCGTGCCGGCCGGCACCTCGACCCGGAAATCTTCCAGCGAGGCATCGTTGCGCAGCTGCGTGATGTGCCCCTTGTAGATGGTCTTGTCCATCGTGCTGTCGACCGCGGTGTAGACGGCCTCGCCGTTCACGATTAACTGCACGACGATGTGGTTCGAACGCACGTGCGCGTCCCAGTCCTTCTTCTTGTCGACCGATATCTTGCTCGATATGCGTTTGTCCTTGAACGAGACCGCGATCGTGCCCGTCACGGGGGCCGCCGGCACGGCCGCGCCGCCCGCGGCGGGTCCGGCGCCCAGCGCGGCGCCGGGCGACTCATCGAACGAGATGGCGAGCACCTGCTCGCGGTGGAACTTCACGCGCGGTCCGGCGGAGAGCCGGAACGTCAGGCTGTCTCCGTCGACCGCGATCAGTCGTCCGTTGATCGACGATCCGTCGCGCAGCCGCACCACCTCGCCCGACGCGAGCGCCGGGAGCAGCAGAGCGGTCGCGAGGGCAGCCGTGGCCAGTCGATTCCTTCTCATGTGGTTGTGGTCCTCCGTTCCGGTACGGCGCGCATCATAACCCCAAAACCACCCAATGGGAAGAACGGGGATCTTGGCGCACCAACGCCACGCATCTCGACACGGCCGGCGCGAACGTGCTACAATGATCCCGTCAATTCAGCTTCGGTCAGCTTGCGGCCCCCCGGGGAAACGGTGCACCGCCCGGGGATACCCGTACGCCGTCCGGGGATGTAGAACGATCAACCGACCGTTTTTTGCAGCAACAGGTAACGCATCCAAGGAGTTGATCCGTATGAAGCGGTCCATGATTCTCATAGTGGCCCTGCTCGGCGTGGCGATGATCGCGCCGGCACAGGCCGCGAGCCCGACGGCGGCGAAGGCCGTCGCCGGGGCGGACGAGGGACTGACGATCCTGGCGATCACCGTGTCTTCGGACACGGACGATGTCTACGGCGTCACCATCAAAGGCGCGCGCGTCGAGGACATCCGCGCTCCGAGGGGCTGGGTCGGCATCGCATCCGGCACCAGCGTCATGTTCCGGACGGGCGAGAATCCGATCAAGCGCGGCAACAGCCTCGCTTTCCGGGTGGTCACGGACGAGCCGTCGGCCGGCCTGACCGTCTCCTTCCGCGGGAAGGATGATCCGGTCGGACAGCCGATGAATCTCTAGAGCGGAGACCTGGGTCCCCGCACGGCGGCGCGGTGGCGAGGGAATCGCCCC
>DASTOO010000226.1:0-3067 GCA_035762505.1 Candidatus Krumholzibacteriia bacterium | reverse complement strand
GTGGCGTTCTGGACCGGCGAAGGAGCGGACAAGCTCCTGTGCGAGCACCGGGCCATCCCGCGGCGGCCCCGTCTCGACGAGCTGGTGCGTTTCATACTCGACAAGAATGCGGTGCTGGAACCCTCCCGTGTCGCGGCCCTGACCGGTGTGCGCGAGGACGAGCTCGTGGCTGGCCTCCGGTCCGTCGTCGCTGCGGACGACATCGAGCCGGAGGACGCCTACGTTCACTTTCTGCTGTCGCAGCGGGTGGTGCGGTTCCACGCGGAGGGCGAGGATCGCCATCGCGCCGCCGTCTGGCCCGTCTCGCCCTTCTTCGCGTCGGGCTTCCTTGCGCTCGCGCGCGCGATCCCGCCCGAGATGAAACGGGAACGAAGGTTGTATCGCGCGTTCCTCCGTGAGCTGGCGCCCGATCTCGCCCTGCTGCCTCTGGCGGACGGGCACGCGGCACCCGCCTCGCGGCGCTTTGCGCTCGAGTACGCCCTGCGCGATCGACTGAGAAACAACCGCCATACCTCCTCCCTGCACCGGCGCGTGCGCGCCGCGCGGGGCGCGCGCCGGGCGCAGGGTGGGCCATGGCACGCGACACTGGCGAGACTGCTGAAGGAGGGCGCCATTCCGGAGAACCTGCGCGCGGCGGAGATCGAGGGTATCGTCTCGGGCCGGACACCGGCGTCGCCGTTCGCCCTGTGCATGATCCTCACCGCGGCACTGGCGCTGCGAACGATCCGGGGCGACGCGGCATCGCCGTCGTCGGCCCGACCGGGTTCGCCGTGACGAAACGCATCCTCGTGGTAACGCCTTGGAAGCGCCGCTGGGAGATGGGCGGCACCGCCGGCCTCGCCGACGACTACTATTTCATCGAGGGGTTCACGCGGAACGGTTTCGAAGTCCACTACCTCTCGCCGCGATACCGCGGTGCGGATGTCTCGCTCGACGGCTACGTCGTCCATACGTTTCCGAATTTCTTCGACGCGACGGATCGATGGCCGGTGATCATCAAGCGCCCGCTGTGGCCCCTCCTCTTCGCGCTGTGCGCCGTGGTCCGCGGCCTCGGCATCATCCATCGCTTCCCGCCGTCCGTGATTCTCGGCCAAACTCACCTGAGCGCCGCGGCCGTGTGGATTCTCGCCCGGTGCGCGCGTGTGCCGTCGCTCGTGAAGCTGTTCGGCGTGGTCGAGCTGGACCGCACGGACTGGCCCCGCTGGAAGTACCTGCGCAAGAACCTGGAGCAGATCCTCGCCTTCAAGACCGCGCAGGACGCATGGGTCGTCCTCGATGACGGGACCGGCGGCGCCGCGGCGGCGCGGCGGCACGGCGTCGCACCGGGGCGGATTCACGAGCTTCCCAACGGTGTGAACCTGGAATGGGGCGAGCGCTCCCCCGAGGCGGACGCGCGTGCGCGTTACCACATCCCCGCGGGGACGGCCGTCGTTCTGCTGTTGTCACGATTGACGGAATGGAAGCGGCCCGACCTGATCATCCGCGCCGCGCCGCAGATTCTGCGCGAGAGCCGGCGGCCCGTTCTGTTCCTCGTCGCCGGCGACGGTCACCTGCGCGACTCCTGCGCGGCGCTCGCGGCACGCCTGGGTGTCGCACCCTCGGTTCGCTTCCTGGGCCCGGTCGCGCACGATGATGTGCCGGCTCTCATGTCGGCGACGACCGTGTTCGTGTCGACCAACGAACGGTCGAATCGGGGCATCCCGGTCTGCGAGGCGATGGTGTGCGGCGTCCCGGTGGTCGCGTTGGATGTGGGCGACACGAAGGAAGTAGTCCATGAGGGCGATACCGGCCGCCTCATCGCCGACGGGGACCTGGGCGGCTTCGCGACGGCGGTGGCGGAGCTCATCAATGACGACGGGAAGCGCGCGACCATGAGCCGGCGCGCGCGCGCCTTCGCGCGCGAGACGTTCACCGGCTGGCGGGAGCGCATCGCGATGGAGCTTGCGATCGTCGCGGCGCTCATGGAGCGTGCCGGCCGGCGCGGAGCTGATTGAACGTGCGCCAACGGTTGCTCAACCTGTCGCTTCTGGCTGCGTCGACCCTGCTCGTCGAGGTCTTGCTGCGGCTGTTCGACCCGATCGGCATGTCGCACTTCGCAGCAACCCACACGTACGTGGAGGCACTCGAGTTCGGCGCCCCCTGGGGTTATCTGCACCGGCCCGGCCATCGGGCACGGATCCAGGGTGTCGAGGTCGTGATCAACGAACACGGCCTGCGTGGCCCTTCCACGCCGATCGACAAACCCGCCGGGACGAAACGACTCCTCATTCTGGGGGATTCGGCCGTATTCGGCTGGGGGGCGCCGCAGGATTCAATCTTTCCCGCGCGGCTGCAGCGAAGATTCGCCGCGCGCGATTCGTCGGTCGAGGTGATCGCGGCCGGCGTCTCCTCCTGGAACACGCGAACCGAGTACGAGTGGCTGCGCGCGCGCGGTCTCGCGTTCGAACCGGACGTGCTCGTGCTGCTCGCGGTCGGCAACGACGCGGACCCCATCTACGTCGGACACACCGACGTTCCCCGCGACAGCCTGATGGGGCCGGTCACGTCGGGCCGCGCGCTGCAGTCGTCGCTGCGCGACGCGTGGCGGAACGCATACCAACGCTCGCGCATTCTCGCGTGCGTCCAGTACGTGCGGGTGTACATCCGGCAGCGGAGCCTCGAATCCGCCGGGTACTCGCCGGAATCCCCGCAGTGGCGCGATGCCACCCTCGCGCTCGACGGGATCATCGACCTGTGTGCCGCGCACGAGATCGAGCTCGTGGTGTTCCTCTACGGCGACGAGGAGCGCGTGCAGTTGAGCGGCGTGTTGCGCGCTTACCGGGACCATCTGGCCACGAGGGGGCTCGTCGCCCACGCGCTCCCGTCGGCCATCTTCACGGAACGCCGCTACCAGAACACGATCGTGGACGGTCATCAGAATTCCGCCGGCCACGCGGTTCAAGAGGAAGCAGTCGGCGCCGCCGTAGCGCCGCTGCTGTCGCGCCCGGACTGAGGGCCACGACGATGGTCTCCCGTGCGGAAATGTCGAAGGCTCGCGCGCCATTACGGGGAACGATCCTCCACTTAC
>DASTOO010000225.1:0-11716 GCA_035762505.1 Candidatus Krumholzibacteriia bacterium | reverse complement strand
CGCGATCGTCGAGCGCCAGAACACCGGCAATCAGCGAAATGAGGACGACGTCGGACATCGGCGCGTTCACACCACGAGCGAGTTGATCACGCGCGCCGGGTTGGACGGAATGTCCTGCGCGGAGAGGGTGACGCCGCGCTTGACCAGCTCGCGCAGGAACGAACGCTCCTCTTCGGTGAGAAAGACGAACGGAAGGAGTTCCACCGAGTCCTCACGATAGTGCAGCCCCCCCACGTTCACGTCCGTTAGAACGAGGCCCGCCTTCACCAGCGCGAGCACGTCGCGCCCCGATTCGAACAGCACGAGCAGGTCCTCGTGCTGGAACAGCTCGCTCTGGAGGCGGCGCGCCGCTTCCTCGGTGGAGAAGAACGAGGTCTTGATGTCCGGCGGAACGCAGGAGGCGTAGAAGCGGCGCTCCCAGTCGCTGGCGGCCACGCGGTCGTTGGCCACCACGATGCGCTCCGGCCGGACGTGGGGAACCCAGCCCAGCACGACCTGACCGTGGATCAATCGGTCGTCGATGCGCGCGAGCTTCACCGCCATGGTCAGAACTGCTCGGCGTCGATGGCGTTGATGCTGTCGCGGCCCCGCGACGCGAGTTCGGATGGGAGTCGTTCGAAGTTGATTTCGGTTCGTTTGTTGAGGAAGGCGAGGAGCATGGGGAGATTCACGCCGGAGACAATGCGCACGTTGCGATGCCTCCGCTCGATGGAGAGGGTTGCGTGTCCGCAACTCCCTCCGATGAAATCCACGAAGATGAGGTACGAGTCGTCCGGCCCCCCGGACTCGACGATCGCCTCCAGCTCCGCCGCGAGCGACTGCGGCGTTTTGCCTTGGTTGCTCACCGCATGCACGCCGTTGGCGGGACCGTATATGTGCCGCGCCGTCGCGATGAACTCTCGCGCGAGATTGCCATGCGTGACGACGATCGCCGATATCATCTTCGTGGCCGCTGCGGAGCGCGTCATTCGGTGTCGAATCTCAGGTAGTGCCTCGTCTGCTTATCGCTCTTCATCATGTCGATGAGCAGCGTGTTGAAGTTCTCCGCGGCGTTGATGCCGTAGACCTTCAACATGTGGTTCATCGCAATCACTTCGGAGATTACCGTGATGTTCTTGCCGGGGAAAAGCGGAATTACCACCTGCGGCATCCGCACGCCCAGGATTTCGGTCGTCCGCTCGTCGAGGCCCGCCCGGTTCCAGTCCTTCTTGGTGTCCCAGTCCTCCAGCAGCACCTCCACCTCGATGCGCTTCTGGACGCGGACGGAGCGGATGCCGAACAGATCCTGGACGTTGATTATTCCGATGCCCCGGATCTCCATGAAGTGCCGCAAGTGCTGGTTGCCGCGCCCGGTGAGCACGTCGTCGCTGATCTTGCGCACGTGGACGGTGTCGTCCGCCACCAGCCGGTGCCCCCGCTCCACCAGGTCCAGCGCGATCTCGCTCTTCCCGATCCCGCTGCGGCCCGTGAACAGGAGGCCCACGCCGTACACATCCACCAGGGTGCCGTGGACCTCGGTGGTCTCGGCGAAGGCGTCGTCCAGGTACCGGGTCAACTCGTGGATGAACTGTGTCGTCAGCATCGTGGTCCGCAGAACCGGCACGCGGTTGCGGACCGACTCCCGGAGCAGCTCCCCGGGGATGTCGAGCTGCCGGGTCACGATGATGCACACCAGCGGCACCGAGAAGAGCCGGTCGATGGCCTCCGCCCGGACCTCGTCGGTGCGCGTGTTCAAATAGAGGATTTCGGTTTCGCCGAGCACCTGGATGCGCTCGTTGAGGTAGTTCTGCATGAACCCGGCGAGCGCCAGGCCGGGCCGGTGGATGTCGGTGACGGTGGCCGGGATGGGGCCTTCCTCGACGCCGTTGACGAGCTCCAGCGCCAGCAACTCCCGGGTTTCATCCAGGAGCTGCCGGACCGGGAGAGTCTTCTTGCGCGTCGTGCTCATGCCCCCCGTCTCATTCCTTCTCGGCCACCTCGCCCGAGACCTCCCCCAGCCCGCGGTTGTGCTTGCGGTCCTTGAGTCTGCCGTGGTGGCGTTTCAGCTGTTCCTCGAGCTTGTCGACGGCCCGATCCACCGACAGGTACATGTCCTCCGACTCGGCGCGCCCGATCATGTCCTTGCCGTTCACGTGCAGGGTCAGCTCCACCTTCTGGCGGTACTTCTCGAGCGAAAAGATGATGTGCACATTGACGATGTGATCGAAGTACTTCTTCAGATTCAGAACCTTGCTCTCCGCGTAGTCTTTCAGCGCGGGAGCCAGGTCGTAGTGTCTTGCCGTCGTGGTGATGTTCATGACGACCCCTTTCTACATCTGGAAGATACGCCGCCGCGGGCGGTCCCTGGGCGGCCGTCGAAGGGGCGCGACACGGAGCGCGCCTGGCAGGAAATCGAGTTGGGGAGGAATAAAGCGGCGGATCGCCGGAGTTCGGGTGCCCTGGGTGCGATCGTCCGTGCGGTGAACGCTGCGACGTGGATCATCTGGCACTCCACACTCCCAAATCTACACCCCATTGCCCGGCGCGGCAAGGCCGCGTACCCAACACAAGAAACTAATACTGCTTACGCATCCGGGCCGGCAGGATATTGAGCTGCTCCCGGTACTTGGCCACGGTTCGGCGGGCTATGTTGAGCCCGTCCTTCTTGAGCATGTCGGCGATCTTCTGGTCGGACAGGGGGGAGCGGTTGCTCTCCGCCTCGATGATGCGCCGGATCTGATCCTTGGCGCTCTTGGCCGACACCTCGCCGCCGTCCTGGGTTCCCAGGCTCGACGAGAAGAAGAACTTGAGCTCGAACACGCCGCGGGGCGTCTGCACGTACTTGTTGGTGGTGACGCGGCTCACGGTCGACTCGTGCATGCCGATCTCACTCGCGACCTGCTGCAGCGTCAGCGGCTTCAGGTAATGGGTTCCCTTGTCGAAGAACTCGCGCTGCTTGCGGACGATGCACTCCATCACCTTGACCATGGTGCGCCGGCGCTGCTCGATGGTCTGGATGAGCCACTTGGCGCTCTTCAGGCGCGCGTTGATGAACTCTCGCGCCTCGTTGTCGCCGTTGCGCACCTCGCGCATCAGCTCGTCGTGGTAGTGCTGGCTCACGCGCAGGCGCGGCACGTTGCGGTCATTCAGGTAGACCACGTACTTGCCGTCGACCGTCTCCACCACCAGGTCGGGGATCACGTACTTGGGATCCTCCACGACCACCTCGAGCCCGGGCTTGGGGTCGAGGGTGGCGATCTGCTTGCACTGGTCCTGGATGTCCTGGACCGAGACCTTCAGCTTGCGCGCGATCTCCATGTACTTCTTCTGTTTGAACTCGTCGAAGTGGTCGCGAATGATCTTCGCCGCCAGCGAATCGTCCTCGCCGCGGAAGCGCAGCTGCAGGAGCAGACACTCCTGGAGGTTGCGCGCCCCGACGCCGGGCGGATCGAACGCCTGGATGAGCTCCAGCACTCCGTCCACGTCCTCGAGGGGCACGTCGAACGTGTGCGCGATCTCCTCGATCGAGCAGGTGAGATAACCGCTCTCGTCGAGAGAGCCGATGATGTAGTCCCCGATCACGAGCGTCTTCGGATCGTCGGTGGCAATGCGCAGCTGGCCCATGAGCTGGTCCGTGAACGACTGCTTCGCCACGGGTACCTTCTCGAAGAACTCCTCCTGCTGCTCCTCTTCCGCGCCGGCACGCCCCAGCTCGAAACCCGCGTTGAAGTACTCGTCCCAGTCGACCTGCTCCTCGCCGGCTTCGCCGCCGTCGGGCTTGGCGTCGTCGGTCTCCTCCTGGGCCGCGGCCGGCTCCTCCTCCTTGCCGTCCCCCTCGGAGGCCTCCTTCTCGTCCTCGATAACCTCTTCGAAGTCCTCGATTTCTTCCAGCAGAGGATTCTCCATGATCTCCTGCTTGAGCATCTGCTGCAGCTCGATGGAGGGCATCTGGAGCAGCTTCAGCGCCTGCTGGAGCTTGGGCGTCATGACCAGCTGCTGTCTCTGGCGCAGGTGAAGACCGATCTTCATGTCCATAGGAATGCAGTCCTCTTCGCGTGCTTACAGCCGGAAGGAGTTTCCGAGGTAGATCTCTCTGACCTCGGCGTCGGCCGCCAGATCGTCGGCCGTTCCCGTCCGTTTGATGGTTCCCTCGTACATGATGTAGGCGCGGTCGGTGATGCTCATGGTGTCACGGACGTTGTGGTCCGTGATGAGAATCCCGAGGCCGCGCTCCCTGAGCTTCCTCACGATACCCTGCAGGTCCTGAACCGCGATCGGATCGATGCCGGCGAACGGTTCGTCGAGCAGCATGAACTTGGGATTCGTGACGAGCGCGCGCGTGATCTCGACGCGCCGGCGTTCGCCCCCCGACAGCTGAAAGCCCATGCTCTTACGGATGTGCGTGATGTCGAGCTGTTCGAGCAGCTCGTCCAGCTTTCGTTTCCGCTCCGGGCGCGAGTACGGCATCGTCTCCAGCACCGCCATCAGGTTGTCCTCGACGCTCAGCCCCCGGAAGATCGACGGCTCCTGCGGGAGGTACCCGATGCCCAGGCGCGCGCGCTTGTACATGGGCGTGTGCGTGATGTCGCGTTCGTCCAGCCGGATGGAACCGTCGTTGGGGCGGATCATCCCGACGATCATGTAGAACGTCGTCGTCTTGCCGGCCCCGTTCGGCCCCAGCAGGCCCACCACCTCGCCGCCGTTGACGTCGATGCTCACCCCGCCCACGACGCGGCGCCGGCCGTAGATCTTCACGACCTGGTCGACCTGCAGGCGCGGCGGCGTCGCCGCCACCTCCACCGGGTCCAGCTCGGCGAGTCTACTGGTCGAACTTTCCATCTTCCTCGATCACGATGGCGTGGACGTCCTTCTTGATGTCGACCGAATCGAGCGTGTGGTCGCACTCGAGCCCGATCCCGGTGACAACGTCGCGGCCGCGTGTCAGCTTCACGAAGCTGTCGCTCACGATCTTGTCCGCCTCGTTCAGGTAGCGCAGGCTGTCCGTTTCGAGCACCTCGCCCCTGAACGTCACCACGACGACGTTGCCGTAGGCAAGCATGTCGTGGGTGTCCATCAGGTACTCACCCTTGTCCGCGGTCAACGTCGACTGCAGGTTTCCCATCTTGTCGTAGAACTCGATCTTCGGGTCATCCATGACGAACACGTTCTTCGCGTTGTAGCGATCGGCCCGCGGCGCCTTCAGTGTCCATTGTACGCGCCCGCTGTCCGACTCCTGGGTCGAAAAGTCCGCGACCGTCTCGTCGGGGACCGCCGGGTCCTGAACCACGGCCTCGCCCGGTTCCGTGCGCTCGCACGCGGAGAACGCCATCGCCGCCATCACAACCGGCGCCAGCCACCACCCGTCAACCTTCCGCCGCATACGCCGCCTCCGCCCCGCCTTCTCTCGTTGGCTGCTCGCGCCAGCGGTGATGGAACCAGACCCACTGCTTGGGATCGATCCGGATCAGACGCTCCACCGCGAGCGAACATGCTTCCGTTATCTCGCGCACCGCGCGTTCCCGATCGCCCGACCGGCCCGTCGTCGGGACCGGGGGGAGCACGTGGATGACGTGCCGCCCGTTGCGCCCGAGGAATACTCCCATCGGTACGATCGCCGCACCGCTCGCCAGCGCGATCTTGGCGACGGCGGTGGGGGTGTACGCCGGACGCCCGAAGAACGGCACCCACATCCCCGCCACCCGTGTGTGCTGGTCGATCAGCACCCCCAGTATCTCTCCGCGCCGCAGGGGCTCGAACATCCGCCGCGGATTGTCGTCGCGGTCGATGGTCGCGACGCCGACGGACCGCCGAATTCCCACCAGGCGATCGTTGAGCCGCTCCACCTTCATGCGCCGCGCGATGACCGACACCGAGTAACCCAGCGCGGCGAAGTGGGCCGGCATGATCTCCCAGCACCCGATGTGGCCGGTGATCACGATGACGCCCTTGCCCTCACGGTACGCGGCGAGGAAGTGCTCCATTCCCTCGATGCGCGCGACGCGAGCGAGCAGCGTCCGCTGCGACGCCCCGTCCAGGCGGATGAACTCGTAGACGTTCCGCCCCAGCGTCTTGAACATCGCCGTCGCCAGCGCGATCCGGAACGTTCCGGGAGCCTCGGGAAACGCGACGCCGAGGTTCTCGACGGCGCGGCGGCGGTCCTTCGCGAAGGCCCGCGACGCCACGGCGCCGATGCGGGCGAACATCGCCTGGCCCAACCGGCGCGGGGTCGCGCGGGCCATCGCAACGAGGCTCTCGACCAGCGCCACTTCCGCGGCGCGCTTGATTTTCTTCCGCGTCCGCACCGACTCCCAACCCGGGGTTGTGCCCAGAAACCGTCCGCCCGAGATTGGCACGGGCGGCCAAAAGCGTTCACAATGAAGTAGTTAGCACAACCCAAGAGGGCTGTCAAGCAACGACTGTGCCAAAGACGGAAGTATGAGGAAGTCAGGGGAGTTATGCGCGGGGTATGGATCGCGAAAGCGCGAGGAATCGGCCGCGCGACGCGGGCCCGTCACTTCGGGTACAGGAGGGCGAGCACGATGCGGAGCTGGTTCGCGGGTGAACCGGCCGGCCGTTCCACGTTCGCGTAGTACTGCGCCGCGATGTTGATCGGGCGCTTGCCGAACACGGTCGTGCGGGTGATTCCGACGCCGAGCGGCACGGTCCACTCTTCGCCGTCGGGTGCGTCCCAGTTGGCGGTCATCAGCGGGGCGAACGAAACCGCCCAGCCCTTCCCGAAGTTGTAGTTGATGAACGGCTGGAACACGAAGAGGTTGGTCTCCGGATCCCCGCCATGATCCGAGTACGACCAGTACTGGTTCACCAGACCGCCGATCACCCACGGGCCCGCCATGGTGAGCGCCACCGCACCCGGACCGGCGGCCCAGCTCCCCGTCTCAACGAATGCGTTGGTCGCCGTCGGAAACGACAGCACCGGCCCCAGCCCCCAGATCAGCCGGCCGGGGTTGCTCGGGGTGACGTACAACTGCGCCTGGAAGTCGCCCACGCCGGTAACGCGCTCGGCGGGCGATCCCCCCGGGAAGCTGTAGAAGGGAATGATCGCGCGCGCGATCACGTTCCAGTTCTCCGCCAGCCGGAACGGCATGACGGGCTGCACGTTCAGATTGAACATCGTTTCGTCGCCGTAGTCGCCACCGTTGTTGAAGTTGAACTGGAACGGGAGCGTGACAAGGTCCCCGACGGGATTCTGGGTCTTCTTCGCCAGGGCGGTCACATCGGGCGCCGTGGGCTCCTGCGCGAACGCGCCCCTCACGGCGATCGCCAGGGCGATCGCGGTCAGCAGAGAAAGTGTCTTCATGGTTCGCTCTATTCCGGCTTGAGACCCGCACGCAGGATATCGTGCACGTGCAGCAGTCCGACGGGCCTTCCGCCGGCGTCGACGATGAACAGCATGAGGAGCGGCCCGGGGAGATTCAACTCCATGCGTGCGAGCGCGTCGGCCGCGAGCACGTCGGGATCGATGGTCTTGGGGTTGCGCGTCATGACCTCGCCCACGGGGACGTCCAGGGCGTCGTCGCGCTTCGTTATGATGCGCTTGATGTCACCGTCGGTGACGATACCGGTGAGGACTTCGTCGGCGTTGACAACGCCCGTGCACCCGATGCTCTTCTCCATTGTCTCGAAGAGCGCGTCGCGCAGCGACGTCTGCTCGGTGACGACCGGGAGCGCGTTCCCGGTGCGCATCAGTTCGCGCACCTTGAGATTCAGCCGCTTCCCCAGCATCCCACCCGGGTGGGTCCGCGCGAACTCCTCCGCGGTGAACCCGCGGCGTTCCACGAGCGCGCTCGCCAGCACGTGCCCCAGCACGAGCGACACGGTGGCGCTCGTGGTGGGCGCGAGGCCCAGGCAGCCGGCCTCCCTGGACCCGTCGAACTCGAGGACGATGTCGCTGTGCTGCGCGAGATAGCTGCTGCGCGACGCCGTCATCGCAATGATGGTGACCCCGAGTTGCTTGAGAGCCGGGACGTAGCTGCGAAGCTCGTCGCCCATGCCGCTCTTGGAGATGATGACGACGACGTCGTCCGCGTGCACGAGGCCGAGATCTCCGTGACTGGCCTCGAAGGCGTGGACATAGAAGGCGGGCGTGCCGGTGCTGGTGAGGGTGCTCGCGATCTTCTGCGCGATCTGGCCCGACTTCCCCACGCCGGACACGATGATGCGCCCGCGACAGGCAATGATGGCTTCGACGGCGCGCGCCAGCGCGGGACCCAGCCCGTCGCGCAGCGCGACAAGGCCCTCGATCTCCTCGTCGATCACGCGGCGCGCAACGGCGAGAACGGCGTACGGTTCCTTCTCAGCGTTCACAGGCATGAGAGTATCACGTTTGCGGTTCGCCGTGCCGCGCCTTCGGCAGTGGTACACGGAACATGCGCGCAACCCCTCGCGCACCCAGGTGCTGGCGCACAACCGACAGCATGTTGTAACCTAGCAGCGCGCTGGTTACGCACAGGGCGTTGACCCGGATGTGGTGGGCGTCGGAGTGCTGCATGACGAAGCGCACCGACGCGCCGAAACCGCCGTGGTCGCGACGCCCTTCCAACCCCTTCTCGAGGATCAGCACCACGACCACACCCCCGGCGTACAGGATCGTGCGTGCCGCCACGTCCACCCAGGCCGGCCGGCTCCCCGCCCACTTGCCCGGCGGGACGTGCTCCAGAATGAGCACGACCTTGGCGAGGATGAGCGCGCCCACGAGCGCGATCGAGTACCCCTGGAACTCGACCTGGTACTCGGCGAGGGTCAGTTGCTTGAGAAGAATCAGGAAGCCGAACCACGCGACGAAGTAGATCCAGGCCAGTGTCAGCTCCGTGACCTCCCTCCTGATCTTCGCGGAAACCACCATGTCAGCGCGCCTCGACGGTCACCTTGACGATGCGGCCCGTGAACCGGTTCGCCCCCTGCTTGTAGTCGTCGGTCACGACGGTCTCGTTGTCGGTTCCGACGTCCACGCCCTCATCGGCCGAGTACACGAACGGCATGGTGTTTTCGACGCGGGTCTCGCCCGCGGGCTTGCCGTCGATGGTTAGCTTGCTGGTACCGCCCGAACCCGGTTTGCCGCCGTCGTAGGCGAACTCGTAGAGGATGGTGTGGCGGCCCGGCGCCAGCGCCGCGGGCGCCGCCACGGTGAAGCGCTTCAGGCCGCCGAAATTGTAGGCGTGGTGCACACGGCCGTTCTTCATGTAGAGGCTCCAGCCGCCGAAACGCCCCGCCTGCGCGATGATGACGCCGTTGGCGCCGCCCGACGGCACCTCGATCTCGGCGGTGATCGCGCTGGACCGGCCCTTGATGTTGATGAACGCGTTCTCGCTGATGCCGGTCATCCCCTGGTAGAGCGAGAGCGACGTGCGCGGCCCCATGAGGTCCGGCCGGCCGGCGATGCGCGCGTCGAAGCGCTCGGAACGGCGGTCGTCCAGCGGGTACACGTGGTTGCGGACCGCCTCCTGGTCGAACACCGCGCGCAGCTCCGCGAGCTTCTCCGGGTTCTCTGCCGCGAGATCGTTGGCCTGGCTGAAGTCCTCGGTAACGTTGTACAGCTCCCAGACGTCCTGATCGAACGGGGGGAGGTTCGGAACCATGAGCCAGGGAATCGAGTGGCGCGTCGCCGCGACCCAGCCCTCGTGGTAGATGGCTCGGTTCCCGAACATCTCGAAGTACTGCGTGGTGCGGCGGTCGGCCGCGGCCGCGTCGTCGAAGGTGTACATCATTGACACGCCGTCCATCGCGTACTGCTTGGTGCCGTTGACCATCGTGGGCTCGGGCAACCCGGCCGCCTCGAGGACGGTGGGTGCCACGTCGATTACGTGGTGGAACTGCGAGCGCACCTCGCCGTGCGCGCCCTGGATGCGCGCCGGCCAGTGGACCACCATCGGGTTGCGCGTGCCGCCGAAGTGCGACGCCACCTGCTTGGTCCACTGGAAGGGGGTGTTGCCCGCGTGCGCCCAGCCCACGGAGAAGTGCGGGAAGGTCGAGGGGCCGCCCCATTCGTCGATGTGCGGGAGCTGGGACGCCAGGTCGCTCACGATGCCGTTCAGCGCGAGGAGTTCGTTATAGGTCCCTTCGGGCCCGCCTTCCGCGCTCGCGCCGTTGTCCCCCCAGATGTAGAAGAAGAGGGTGTTTTCCATCTCGCCCATTTCTTCCAGCGCCTGCACCAGGCGGCCGACCTCGTAGTCGGTGTGCTCGGCGAAGCCGGCGAACGTCTCCATCTGCCGGGCGAACAGGCGCTTCTGATCCGGGGTGAGAGTGTCCCACGCGGGGATCTCCGCCGGGCGCGCGGTGAGCTGAGTCCCGGCCGGCACCACGCCCAGCGCGATCTGGCGCGCGAGGGTTTCCTCGCGCACCTTGTCCCAGCCCTGGTCGAACTTGCCCTTGTACTTCGCGATGTATTCCTTCGGCGCGTGGTGCGGCGCGTGGGTGGCGCCGGTGGCGAAGTACACGTAGAACGGCTTCTCCGGCGTCAGCGCCTGCTGGAAGCGCATCCAGGCGACGGCCTGGTTCGTCATGTCGGTGGTGAAATGGTAGTTGGGATCGTGCGGGGGCTCGACGCGCGTGACACCGTCGTAGATGGCGGGCGCCCACTGGTTGGTCTCCCCGCCGATGAAGCCGTAGAACTTGTCGAAGCCGGAGCGTGTGGGCCAGCGGTCATACGGCCCCGACACGGACGCCTCCCACGGCGCGGTCTCGTGGTACTTGCCGAAGGCCGCGGTGCTGTAGCCGTTGAGGCGCAGGATCTCGGCGAGCGGTGCGACGCTGTTGGGCCGCACACCGGTGTTGCCGGGGAACGCCGTGGCCAGCTCCATGATGGCACCGGCATTGTTGATGTGGTGGTTGCGGCCGGTGAGAAGCGCGGTCCGCGTCGGCGAGCACAGCGCCGTCGTGTGAAAGCGATTGTAGCGCAGCCCGTTGTTCGCCAGCGTCTCGAGGGTAGGCGTGCTGATGGGCCCGCCGAACGCCTGCGAGTGTCCAAATCCCGTGTCGTCGATCAGCACGATCACGACGTTGGGCGCCTTTTCCGGCGCCTTCACCTCGAAGCGCTCGGGTGCTGTCGCCTTGCGCGCGTCCACTTCCGTGATGGTGGGCGGCGTCGGCTCCGCGATCGGGAGCACTCTGCGATCGAGGCCGCCAGCCACGCCGGCCGGCGCGGGGGCTTCTTCCTTCGACTTTCCGCAGCCGGCCACGGCCAGCAGAACGCAAAGCACGGTTAGTAAACGAAACAGAAAACCCACTGGCCGGTGTCGGGCGCGGTCACGCATGGCAAGCTCCTTCTTGGTGAACGAAGGCCGGATCGTAGCCGATCCTGAGGTTCAGGACAACGGTATTAGCGGGCGATCTCGCGGGCGAGTGCTGCGATCCGCGCGACGTCGTGCAGGAGCCCGTCCAGCTGGTCCAGCGGGAGCATGGCGGCGGCGTCGGAGAGCGCCCGCGAGGGGTCCGGGTGGGTCTCGATGAAGAACCCGTCCACCGGCACGGCCGCCGCCGCGCGCGCCATCATGGCCGCGAGCGCGGGTTCGCCGCCGGACGTGTTGCCGAGACCGCCGGGACGCTGCAGGCTGTGCGTCACGTCGAAGATCACCGGGGCGCCGGCCGCACGCATGCGCGCGAAGCCGCGGAAGTCCACCACGAGGTCGTGGTAGCCGAAGGTCGAGCCGCGTTCGGTGAGCAGCACGTCGTCGCAGCCGGCCGCACGGAGCTTCTTCACCACGTTCACCATGTCTTCCGG
>DASTOO010000224.1:0-8016 GCA_035762505.1 Candidatus Krumholzibacteriia bacterium | reverse complement strand
TCGGGGATCGGGGGTGGATCGGTCCCCTGCGCGCGGCCGCCGGACGGCGCGTGGACCGCCAGGAGGAAGGCGGCGGGGAGAATCAGCCGGGTGAGCCGCATAACGTGCGGCAAATGCGCAACTTTCGTACCAGCGCGCGGGCGCCTTCCGCGCCGTCAGTCTTCGGTCACGAGCGTCTTCTCGATCCAGCGGCGCAGCGCCGCAAAGCGGGCCGGGTCGCGCAGCAGCGTCGTGCCGTGGCCCGCGCCGCGGAAGATGCGCGTCGTGACGCCGTCGCTGCCGGCGGAATCGAGGAAGAACCCGAGCGAGCGGACGGCGTACACGTCCTCGTTGCTCGCGAAGAGGAGCGCCGGCCGGGGCGGCCGGAAGGAAAGTGCCGAGGCGAGCGCGCGATCCTCGGGGTCGAAGGTGGGTGACAGGTGCACCGACGCGACCGCGAGCGCGTGCTCGTGGCGGGCGCGCTCGGCGAAGCCACCCGCATCGCCTGCCGTGATGATGGCGATCCCGGACAGGGGGATCTTCTCGACGTCGCGCAGGTGTTCGACCGCGGTGGCGATGTCGCCCGCGATGCGCCCGCGGTGCGTGTCGGAGAGGGATCCGGGGTCGGGGAGCGAATCGGAGCGGCTGTCGCCGTGGCCGCGCGGGTCGAGGGTCAGCGTCGTGATGCCGTCGAGCGAGAGCAGCTGCGCGTAGGGCGTGTACGCGGAGCGCCGCGCGCCGCTCTCGGGGACGAACAGCACCGCGCGCGGCGTCGTGCCGGGGCGCAGCGTCGCCTCGATGCGCGCGCCGTCCTCGGCGCGCAGCTCCACGATCGTCGCGCCCTCGGCCTCGGCCGCCTCGCGGCGCTTCGCGCGCGCGTTCTCGACGGCGAAGGCGATGGCGCTGCGCACCTCGACCTCGTCGACGCTACCCGACGACGCGGTCCGGAGCGCGATGTATCCGCTGATGTCGTGCGGGTTCGAGCCGCCGCCGGCGCCGATCAACTCCTCGTAGCAGCGCCGCGCCTCGTCGAACTTTCCCGTCTCGGCGAGGCAGGCCGCCTTCACGCGGAGCGCGTCCTCGGCGGCGTCCTCGTCCAGCATCGCGAGCGCGTGGTCCGAGGGTGCGAGGGCCTCGTCGCAGCGTCCCAGCGCGCGCAGTGCCCGGGCGCGGAGCGCATAGGTCTGCCCGATGTAGGGCGGCGGCGTTTCCTGGGCGTTGGCGTTGGTGAGCGCGTCGTGCAGCACGGTGTCGGCGAGCACCGCGTTGTCGCGCTGTTCGAGCAGGAAGATCGCGTATGCATTCGACGTGGCCGGGTCGAAGGGAAAGAAGGCGAGGATCTGCTGGTAGGCGCGCTCGGCGTCGTCCAGGCGTCCCGCCGAGACGTAAAGGTCCGCGAGCCAGCGCAGCATCACGGCCTGCTTCTCGGCCGGCTCGTCGCCGCCGACCTGCATCTCGAGCTCGCGGATCCGCTCCGCCACGCCGGCGCGCGTGTCGACGCGGCCGCCAGCCTGCGCGCGCGCGGCCCCGGCCGCCGCCGCGGCGAGGCCCGCGGCCAGCGCAAGCGCGGCCCAGGCGCGGGCGCTCATAGGCCGAGCTCGCCCGCGATCGGCTTGAGCGCCGTGATGACGTTCCGGATGTGGTCATCCAGCGGGAGACCGATCAGCTCCGCGCCGGCGGCGATGTCCTCGCGGCTCACGTTGCGCGCGAAGCCCTTGTCCTTGAGCTTCTTCTTCACCGAGGACGGCTCGACGTCGTCGAGTTTCTTCGACGGGCGCACCAGGGTCACCGCCGTCACGAACCCACACAGCTCGTCCACCGCGAAGAGCGTCTTCTGCATCGGCGTCGCGCGAGGGACGCCGGTGTGATCCGCATGAGACAGAATGGTCTGAATCAGATCCTCGTCGACGCCCCGGCCGCGGAGGATTTCGGCCCCCTTGAAGGGATGGTCCTCGAGGGAGGGGAAGCGCTCGTAGTCGAAATCGTGCAGGAGCCCCGCGACCCCCCAGGATGCGGCGTCCTCGCCCGCCCGCGCCGCGTAGAAGCGCATGGCCGCCTCCACCGCGAAGGCGTGCTTGAGCAGGCTCTCGCCCTTCGTGTGCTCGGTGAGGATGGCCATCGCCTGGTCGCGGGACGGAAATGCCACGGGGCAGACTCCTCAGTTTGCGGAAAGCGCGGATGATCGTCTATATTATGGGCTCTGCGATCCCGCGATGATACCATGAACAACCCCGCAAGTTCCCAAAGTTCGCATGTGTCCAAAGCCAAACGGCGCGCGGCAATTCGCACCGTGTTCTCGTACCTCGGCCGCTATCGCGGACGGCTGGTGCTCGGCGGCGCGAGCCTCGTCATCACCGACATCCTGGCGCTCGCCACCCCGTGGATTCTCAAGACGGCCATCGACGCGCTCGCGAGCGGTGTGGCCCGCGGGCAGCTCTTCCGCTACGCGGGGCTGCTGGTGGGGATCACGGCGCTGGCGGGCCTGTTCCGCTTTTTCATGCGGCGCGTCATGATCGGCGTGTCGCGCTGCATCGAGGTCGACATGCGCGCCGACTTCTTTGAACACCTGCAGAAGATGAGTCCCGCGTTCTACCACCGGCACCGCACCGGCGACCTCATGGCGCTCGCCACCAACGATCTCAACGCCGTGCGCACTCTGGTCGGACCCGCGGTGATGTACTCGATGAACACCCTCGTCATCGGGACCCTCGCCATCGCCCTGATGTCGGTGCTGTCCTGGAAGCTCATGATCGCGGCATTGCTGCCCATGGCCGTGCTCACGGTGGGCGTGTACCACAGCATCAAGGTGATCCACCGGCTCTTCGAGCGCGTGCAGGAGAAGTTCGCCTCCATCAACGCGCGCGCGCAGGAGAATCTCTCCGGCATCCGCGTCGTCAAGGCCTACGCGCGCGAGAACTACGAGACGGCCGAATTCGCGGCCGCGAGCACCGAGTACGTGGACGCCAACTGGAAGCTCTTCAAGGTGCAGAGCCTGCTGCACCCCCTGCTCGCGACCGTCGCCGGATTCGGCGTGCTCGCCATCCTGCTCTTCGGCGGGCGCATGGTGATCAACGGCCACATCACGCTGGGCACGTTCGTCGCGTTCAACGGCTATCTCACCATGCTCGTGTTCCCCGTGATCGCCGCGGGCTGGGTGATGAACATGACCGAGCAGGGGCTCGCGTCGATGCAGCGCATCAACGACGTCATGGCGGAGACGCCCGACATCACCGACGCCGCGGCGCGGCCGGACGACGCGCCGGCGGACGCCTCGATCCGGTTCGAGAACGTGTCTTTCCATTACCTGCAAAACGGGGGCCGTGGCGACGTGGTGCGCGACGTGACCTTCACCGTGCGGGACGGCGAGACGGTCGCCATCGTGGGCGCCACCGGTGCGGGCAAGACCACCATCATCTCGCTCCTGATGCGGCTGTACGACCCCACGCGGGGCCGCGTCCTCGTCGGGGGGCGCGACACGCGCGAGATTCCGCTGCAGACGCTGCGCGAGATGATCGGCCTCGTGCCGCAGGACATATTCCTCTTCTCGGAGACGATCCGCGAGAACATCTCGTTCGGGGTGTCCGAGCTGGGCGACCCCGTGCTGCACGAGGTGAGCCGCACGGCCGCCATCTACGACGAGGTGGAGGCGTTCCCGCACAAGTTCGAGTCGATGATCGGCGAGCGCGGCATCAACCTCTCGGGCGGCCAGAAGCAGCGCGTCGCGATCGCGCGCGCGCTCGCCAAGCGCCCGCGCATCCTCGTCCTGGACGACGCGCTCTCCAGCGTGGACGCCACCACCGAGGAGAACATTCTCTCGTCGCTGCAGGGCGAGCTGGAGAGCCGCACCGCGATCCTCATTTCGCACCGCGTGTCGACCGCACGCCAGGCCGACCGCGTGATCGTGCTGCGCGACGGCGAGATCGCGGAGCAGGGCTCGCACGAGGAACTGGTCGAACAGGGCGGTATCTACGCCGAGATGTACCACAAGCAGATGCTGATGGTGGCACTCGAGCGGGAGTGAGCATGGAATACATCCAGGCCGACGAGCTGCAGGAAAAGCCCTACGACAGCCGGTTGATGAACCGGCTGCTGAAGTACCTGCGTCCTTACAAGGGAAAGGTGGCGCTGGCCATCGCGCTGCTCACCATCGAGTCCCTGCTCGAGCTCGCTCCGCCCTTCATCACCAAGCTCGCCATCGACCGCTACATCGCGCCCGGCGGAGACGTGCCGCTCGACGTGCGGCACGCGGGGCTGGTCAAGGTGGTGGCGCTGCTGACGGGTGCGCTGCTGCTGGGCTTCTTCGCTGCCTACCTGCACGGGCTCATCATGAGCCTGGTCGGGCAGCGCGTGATGTTCGACATGCGCATGCAGATCTTCCGGCGCCTGCAGCGGCTGGACATCCCGTACTTCGACCGCAACCCCGTCGGGCGGCTCATGACGCGGCTCACCAACGACGTCGAGACCCTGAACGAGATGTTCACGTCGGGAGTCGTGGCCATCCTGCTGGACGTCATCACGCTCACCGGCATCATCGGCGTGCTGCTGTGGCTCAACTGGAAGCTCGCCCTGATCACCTTCGTCGTGCTGCCGTTCCTGTACGTGGCCGCGCACATCTTTCGCGCGAAGGCGCGCGACTCGTACCGCAACGTGCGCGTGCGGCTCGCGGCGCTGAACACGTTCCTGCAGGAGAACGTGACGGGCATGAGCGTCGTGCAGATCTTCAACCGCGAGCGGCCCCAGTTCCGGCGCTTCTCGCGCCTCAACCGGGACCTCTACGCCGCGCACATCCAGTCCATCATGGCCTACGCCGTGTTCTATCCCATGGTGGAGTTCCTGAGCGCGGTGGCGATCGCGCTGATCGTCGCGTTCGGCGGGATGGACGTGCTCGCGGGGGCGATGACGTTCGGGTCGCTGGTGGCGTTCATCCAGTACGCGCAGCGGTTCTACCGTCCCATCAGCGACCTTTCGGAAAAATACAACATCCTGCAGTCCGCCATGGCGTCGTCGGAGCGGATCTTCGGCGTGCTGGACCGCGAGCCGCGCATCGTCGACCCCGCGACCTCGTCGCCCATTCCGAACCGGCCCACCGAGGTGCGCTTCGAGAACGTGACCTTCGCGTACAACAAGGGCGAACCCGTGCTGCACGACGTGTCCTTCACCGTGGCCGCGGGGGAGAAGGTCGCCATCGTCGGGTACACCGGGGCCGGGAAGACCACCATCATCTCGCTGCTGTCGCGCTTCTACGAGGTGGAGCAGGGGCGCATCCTGGTGGACGGCGTCGACATCAAGAACTACCGCCTGGCGGACCTGCGCCACCACATCGCGACGGTGCTGCAGGACGTGTTCCTGTTCTCCGGGAGCGTCGCCCACAACATCCACCTCGGGAATCGCGAGATCGACGACGCGAAGATCCGCGACGTGGCGCGCTACATCAACGCCGAGCGCTTCATCGAGCGCCTGCCGAAGAAGTACGACGAGAACGTCGGCGAACGCGGGAGTTCGCTCTCGGTGGGCGAGCGCCAGCTGCTGTCGTTCGCGCGCGCGCTGGTGTACGACCCCAAGATCCTCGTGCTCGACGAGGCGACGTCCAGCGTGGACACCGAAACCGAGTTCCTCGTGCAGGACGCGCTGCGCAAGTTCATGGCGGGGCGGACGTCCATCGTGATCGCGCACCGCCTCTCCACGATCCGCTACGTGGATCGCATCCTCGTGCTGCACAAGGGGCGCGTGATCGAGGAGGGCACGCACGCGGAGCTGCTCGCGCGCGGCGGTCACTACGCCAAGCTCTACGAGCTGCAGTTCAAGGACCAGGAGAAGACGGAGCTGCTGGATTGAAATTCCTCTGGATCGGGATCGGCGGGTTCATCGGAAGCGTGCTCCGCTACCTGGTCGCCGGGTGGGCGCAGGAGTCCTCGCGCAGCGTGTCGTTCCCGTACGGGACGCTGGTCGTGAACATCGCGGGCTGCCTCCTGATCGGGGCGCTCTCGTACCTCGCCGACGCGCGCGGACTGCTGCAAGCCGAGGTGCGGCTCTTCCTCTTCGTGGGTGTGCTCGGGGGATTCACCACGTTTTCCACCTTCGGCCTCGAGACCCTCAATCTCCTCCGCGACGGCGAGTTGCTCGTCGCGATTCTCAACGTCTCCGCGAACGTCGTGCTGTGCCTGGCCGCCGTGTGGGCGGGACGCGCGGGCGCGATCGCCATCTGGAGGTAGATCATGACGCTGCCACAGGAAGGTTGCCTGCTCCGCATCTTCATCGGCGAGAGCGACAAGCACGGCGGGAAGCCGCTGTACGAGTGGATCGTGATCCAGGCGCGCGAGCGCGGGCTCGCCGGGGCGACGGTGCTGCGCGGGACCATGGGCTTCGGGGCGAACAGCCACGTGATCCACACCGCGAAGATCCTCCGGCTCTCCGAGGATCTCCCCATCGTCGTGGAGATCGTCGACACGCGCGCGAAGCTGGAGAAGTTCCTCGCGGAGATCGACGGCGCCATCCACGCGGGGCTCGCCACCATCGAGAAGGCCGAAGTCCGCTTCTATCGGAGCGGTCCGGCGCGGAAGGAACCTTGAAGTCGCGAAGGTGAGGAAACCATGGTCCCGTTCTCTCGGTTTTTTCTGGACAGTCTCGTCGTGCTGGGCCTCCTCGGCGGGTCTCAGGGCTCCCGCCCATCACAGGCGCAACCCGTGCACTCCTCGAACGAAATCGGGCAGGTCGTTCCCACCGGCAGCCTGGCGGTCGCGCGAGCCACCCATACCGCGACCTTGCTGCCAGACGGAACCGTGCTGCTGGTGGGTGGCATGGAGGGCGCAGGCGCAACGGCGGAGTCGTACGATCCCGCCCTCCGATCCTTTGCTCCGGCGGGCAGGATGTTCTCCGAGCGCACCGGCGGGCACGCGGCGGTGCTGCTGCGAGATGGCTCGGTGCTGGTGACAGGTGGCTGGTCCGGCGCTGCCATCACGGCGAGTGCGGAGCGGTACGATCCAGCGACAGCCACCTTCTCACCCACCGGAACGATGAGCAGCCCGCGCTCCGCGCACACAGCAACCCTGCTCCCCACGGGCAAGGTTCTGATCGCGGGAGGCTTTGACGGCAGCGTGCGGCTCGAGAGCGCGGAGCTCTACGACCCGCAGACCGGCACGTTCACGCGCACCGGCAGTATGGCCGAGGCGCGAAGCGAGTACGCCGCGGCGCCGTTACCGGGTGGACGGGTGCTTGTCACCGGCGGGAACCGGAGCGATGGCCAGGTGTTGGCCAGCGCGGAAATGTACGATTCCGCCACCGGCGCATTCCGCCTGACCGGGAGCATGACCGTGATCCGGCACAAGCACGCCGCAACGGGACTTCGCGGCGGCCAGGTGCTCATCACCGGCGGCTCGGATGCGCGGGACGGGCGCGGGCGGTACGCGAGTGCGGAGCTGTTCGATCCGGTGAGCGAGACGTTCACGATCGTCAGCCCCATGCATGCGGAGCGTTTCAAGCATCCACACGCGGTGGTTCTGCTACGAACGGGCGAGGTGCTGGTGGCCGGCGGCGACGAGAGCGTGGAGGTGTACGATCCGGCGACGAAGACGTTCCGCACCGGCCACGGGACGCTGGCGGCGGACCTCTCGTTCTCCACGGCGACGCGGATGCGCGACGGACAGGTGCTGATCGCCGGGGGCTATGATGAAAGTATCCAGCCTGCTGCAGGAGCGTGGGTGTACCGGCCGCGGCAGTAGGTGGCCGCTCGTATGGAACCCGATTTCTCCAACGTCTACGACGACGGGGCGCGCGCGGACTCCTACGCGGCACTCGAGTTCCCCGGCACGTACTTCCTCGCGTACCGCGATCTCCCCGCGATCATCGGCGCGCACGCACAGGGGACGAAGGCCGTGGACTTCGGTTGTGGGGCGGGGCGGTCCACGCGATTCCTGCGCGGACTGGGCTTCGACGCGGTGGGCGTCGACATCTCGCCGCCGATGCTCGCGCGGGCCCGCGCCCGCGACCCCGGCGGGGACTACCGACTCGTCGCGGACGGAGACGTCGGGAGCCTGCCGG
>DASTOO010000223.1:0-4755 GCA_035762505.1 Candidatus Krumholzibacteriia bacterium | reverse complement strand
GAACCTGCGGCCACTGCTCTTCGGTGCGGCGTGGAAGATCTTGGATAACGTTATTGACTACGGGATCAATCTGGCGCCCGGGGCGAAGGAAAAGGTAACAATTAAGTACAAGCGAGAAAGGGCATCAGCTTGCCCCGTGCGTCCCTTTGATACAGAGAATGAGCTGTGGATTCGAATCTCGGGGATCTACGACGGCACGGCTGAGGCTCGACATTGTCTGATTCACCGTGGATTTGAATTGGCCCCGGACGGTACGATGACAAACATCCATGATCCACTGAGTAACGCACACCACCCTGATATAACCGCAGACGAGCAGGATGCTGTTTGTCGTCTATCTCAGCGCGTTTTGTTGGCGGCAGAAACCGAGCGACTCGGACAGAGGGATCGGATGGACACCGTCCACTGCCTCGATCGGTTGACTCGTCATCACTGTCAGTCAGTCATTGGAGGGGGCGCCTTGGTCGGCAATGCGGAGTTGGTGATAATCGACGCGATTCGTAAACCCACGGGCTGGTGCATTGATGTTCCGACAGTCTTGGCGAGGGCAAGAGAGGCGTGCCCTAATGCCCGCTGCTTTGATGTCGAGATATGGTTTCCTGCCACAGGGTTCCCGCCGCTTCGTGGTCGCTTGGAAGAGGCGCCACTTGACGCGGAGCTCGTAATTGATCCCTCTGTACCGCCAGCATGGGTGTGCCCGCTTTAGGAGTTAGCGGGACAATGAGTGCCGCTACTTGATCACGATCGCCTTTGCGGCCGTGGTTCCTCGCGCGTGACCTAACCGAACCACATACACCCCCGATCCCACCGTCGCCCCAGCATCATTCCTCCCGTCCCAAGTCGCGCTGTGATACCCCGGCTGATACTCCCGATCCACCAGCGCTCGCACCCGCGCTCCCGTCACGTCGTAGATCGTGATCGTCACCCGGCCCGCCGTCGGGATCGTGAACGGGATCGTCGTCGATGGGTTAAACGGGTTCGGGACATTCGGTCCGAGTTCGAGGGATAGCGGTCTTGGGTTGTCTCGCACATCCGTAACGGATGTGAATTCGGTCGGGTCGCTCTCGTTGCCCGCGAGATCGAACGACGTCACGCGATAGTGGACATCCCATCCGTCGTACGCGGGATCGCCCCACGTGGTCTGCGTGGTCGAATGCACGAGGGTCGTCGGTGACGGCGTGAACCCTGGCGTTGTCCCGCGATAGACCCGGAACCCCGCCCAGTCGTTCGCCGCGACCGCATCCCACACGAGCTGGTTCCCGGAGCCGGTGTTGTAGCTCACTGCGAAGCTTGTCGGCGTCGGCGGTGCGAGGTCGTCCTTGGAGTAGCCGCTGTCCACGGGGGAGTCGTAGAAGGCGGTCGGGGTCATGGCCGAGACGAAGAACGCGGACCAGCACTGGCCCGACGTGATGGTGGAGTCGCAGAGGGTCGGGACGATCACCTGGTAGATGTCGTCCCAGTGATTCGGGACGGTGGTGACGTAGTCCCAGCCCGGGAGCGCGAACGCACCGCGGCCGCTCGTCTGGGTGGTCTCGGGGGCGGCGGCATAGAGATCCTGCCGGCGATAGATCGCGTAGCCTGCCGCGCTGATGCCGGCCTGGATCGTTGGGTATTGACTGGGAACGTGAAGGGTGGCCGCGGAGGCAGGTGCGGAGACGGCAAGAGAAAGCAGAGCTGGCAGGATACTTCGGGGGCGTATCATGGATGGACCCTCCAGGGTGGCGGCTGCGACGGGAGTGTACCACGGACTGCCGGGCACGTGGCTTGCAGCGGCCGACTCATGCCGACCGATCTCATGCCGGAAATTGTTGCCGCCGAGGCAAGCAGCCAGCCTGGACAAGCCGCCTTGAGTCTCCTTGAGATCCTCAAGCTGCGCGGATTCGATCCCTCCATCCCCGGCCGCCTCGTCCGTCACCAGGACGACCGCTTTCCCGTCGAAGTTCTCCGGCGGCATGCCTGGTTCGACCTCTATCAGCGCTATCAGCGCCGTCCGGTCTTCTATCGATGCGGTCAGATCGTTGCATTCTATGGACTCCCCGGGACGCGGGCCGCGTTTCACGGCGTATATCGCGTCAACGGCGTCCACCCCGCGAGCGATGGGGAGGTACTACCCGAATGCCCCTGGTCGCGGGAATGGCACGAGATCGCCAACCATTACTACGACCTTGAGCGCGACAGCCGCTTCGATGAATTCCGTGATCGTCTGATCATCGACTGGGGGAAGTCGACGCGTGCCTGGGTCCAGACCCTCCGCCGCGACAAGCCCATCCTTGAGATCCTCGCTCCGGGACGAACACTTCCGCCCTTCGACGACTACCTCGAATTCAGCCTCACGTTCGCCGAGCTCAGGGACCTCTTCGCCAACGAAGACGCCCACCGCGAATGGCGCGCTCGTTTGAGTGCGGTTGGTGGCGTGTACCTGATCCTCGCCGAGACCACGGGTGACTTGTACGTCGGGAGTGCGTCGGGGGAGAGTGGTGTGTGGGGACGCTGGCGCGAGTACGCAAAGACCGGTCACGGTGGAAACGCCCTCCTCAAGGGCGTCATTCGCGGCGATCGTGAATACCCGGAGCGCTTTCGCTTCTCGATACTTCAGATTCTGCCCAAGACCATGGCGCGCGATGAGATCATCAAGCGCGAGGCGCTTTACAAAGACAAGCTGGGATCGCGGGCGACCGGCCTGAATTTGAACTAAGGAGAATCCACGTGGATCGCAGTTCGCTGGTTCGTCTCGGCTTTCGCGGGTTCATTTCGATCCGGGACTTGAGAGCTGCGTCGCTCCGCGACATCCCTCAGACGCCGGGCGTCTACGCGTTGCTGCGCGAGCAGCGCACCGAGCCGGCGTTCGTCGAAAGTGGCACAGGCGGACACTTCAAGGGTAAGAATCCAAACGTACCGATCGACGTGCTCAGAGCCGCCTGGGTTCCGACGAGTCCGGTGGTCTACATCGGAAAGGCGGGCGGGGCGGACGGCGGTTCGACGCTTCGCCGGCGGCTTGGGCAGTATCTGGACTTCGGGGCCGGAAAGCCGGTCGGTCACTGGGGTGGTCGCTACATCTGGCAGCTGTCGGATGCCGAGGACCTTCACGTTTGCTGGTTGAGCACGGTTGACCGCGATCCCGAAAGTGTCGAAGCGGACCTGATCGAGGCATTCAAGGCCGAGCACGGAAAGAGACCCTTCGCCAACTTGAGAGATGGCGCGCGCCGCGTGGTCAAAGCTGCCCCCTGAGCGACTCTCGCCAAAACCGGGCCTTCCTCCCGCTGCCCGGTTCCCCTATATTCTCCCCGAGACCCCGCCGCACCTGTATTCAGGCCATAATGCGCAAGCCCTCAGTCGTCATCCTGGTCCACGGATCATGTCACTACACCATCGGATCCCGTTGCTGATTTGCGCTGCTCTCCTCACCGGCTGCGCCTCCGTCGCCACAACCGTCCCGCCCGCCGAATACGACCTCGTGAGGAACGAGGCCGTGCGCGTCCGGACGTCGGAGGGCAAGAACATAGACGCGATCGGTCTCCGAAGCGTGGACTCCACCCTGGTTCTCTCCAGGGCACGCTACCCGGAATACGATCGCCATTCCTATCCACTCATCATCCCGATGCGCGATGTCGAGAGTGTCGACAAGATCAAGGTGGAGAGCCTCGTGTACATCGAAACCGGCGTGGAGGGGGGAAAGAACTACGGAGTCGAGTCTGGTTCCTTCTCGCCGACAATCTTGGCCGTGGACATCGGCTATCTTTCGGGCGAGCGCGCAAGCCGGCCGCGGCCGCGATTCGGCTATGGCGCGACGCTCTATGCGATGGCGAGCATGGACGACTTCCGTGGAGGACTGAAGGTCCGTGGCCGCTACCGATTCAATCGCCAAATGTCGATGGACCTCGCCGGCGGGCCGATGCTCGCGGGGGGCCACCCCGGTACATTCAACGGGTATGTGGCGAGCCTCGGTGTGAATCTGGGATCGTATGTGACGTTCAAGAGCGAGTACGTCGTGTTCGGCATCGAGGCGAGAAGAGAGTACGACTACTCGACCGACACGTACACGTACTACCCCGGGGGCGACGAACGTGTGTGGTACAACGGAATCGCGTTCAGGAACGGCGCCGGCTGGGCAGCGACGGTGGTCGGGGGAGGTGGACTCCTGTTTGTCTTAATTGCTTCCCTAGGCGCGCTGGCGGGCGCGAACTGAATTCGTGCTGCCCCGCCGGACGCCCCTTGCCCTTGTCCGGGTGTACCCTTATATGCGCCGCAGCCGATTGACGGAGCTTGCAGGTGCGGTGAAGCAATGAAAGCGCAGAGCCGATTGCCCGAGAGCAACGCCCTGATCACTGGCAGGATTTTTACCGCCGTAACGACGGTCCGCACTTTTTTCACAAGCGCGTTGCTATCGCTCGCCCTGTGCTTGTTCCTTCTGAGCGTGTCTGCTGCCCTCACGCCGGCCGTAAGGGCGGATCCTCCGGATTCCACAGGCACCTTCTCCGTCACGCCGCCGGTCGCAATCGACTGGTCCGGAGAGAAGACCGAGACCCTCTTCTTCATTCTCGGGATGCTCGACGAGTACCTCGGGCGTCAATGGACAGAGGACGTCGACTGTGTTGAGCGCTTCTATTGCAGCGAGCACGTGGAGGCCTTCGTGTTTCTCGCCTACCTCAATCGGCTCGCGTCCGAACAGGGGCTGGATCCCGTCATCGATACCGAGTTGAACGACTGCCTTGTGTACTTTCATTCGAAGCCATTGGCGGACCTTATCAATTCCTT
>DASTOO010000222.1:0-3173 GCA_035762505.1 Candidatus Krumholzibacteriia bacterium | reverse complement strand
GTGTATCCGACCCGCGTCGACAGAACGCCGTCGTAACTGCGGATGAGCTCCTGCATGCCCCAGAAGCAACCTCCGGCAAGAACAGCGCGTTCCTCAGTCATTGGAACTTTCACTTGGTTCAGGTACGCCCCATAACCCTCGGCCTCCATATCGTCGCGATGGATGAACCGCAGCGCGGCCGAGTTGATGCAATAGCGCAATCCGCCGCGGTCGCTCGGCCCGTCGGGAAACACGTGCCCGAGATGGCTGTGGCCGTGCGCCGAGCGCACCTCCGTGCGCGTCACGGCGTGCGAGGTGTCCCGCAGTTCGTTGACATTGGCAGCTTCGATGGGCTTGGTGAAGCTAGGCCAGCCGCATCCCGAATCAAATTTGTCCGATGAAGCGAATAGCGGCTCGCCGGACACAATATCGACATAGATGCCCGGTTCCTTGTTATCCAGATATTCTCCGGTTCCGGGGCGCTCGGTCCCGTTTTGCTGCGTCACGCGGAACTGCTCCGGCGAGAGCTTTCGGATCGCCTCGTCGCTCTTGGTGAACTTTCGCATTTTCTTCTCCTCGGACATGGGAATCAGTGTGCGCCCGCTGACTGCGTCAGGGCCGGGCGGGTACCGCGCGGAAGAGCGCGGCCAGTCCTTCCGCCATCGTCGGATGGGTTAGGATCGCGTCGCGCAGAGCCGTGTAGGGGAGCCTCGCGGCAATGGCAAGTTGGACGGTCGCCAGGACCTCGCCGGCCTCGGGGGCGAACGCGGTGAAGCCCAGGATGCGGTCGTTGTCGGCGGCGACCACGGCCTTGTAGAAGCCGCGCGGCTCGGAGAGCGTAAAGGGGCGGACGAAAGTGGATACGGGTATCTTCGCCAGCCGGTAGGCGATCCCGCAACTTTTCGCCTCGGACTCGCTCAGGCCGACCCGAGCCAATTCGGGGTCCGTGAACAGGCAAAAAGGCACCAGGCGACCGGTCGTCGTGCGGTCGATGCCGGCGAGGTTGTCGCGGATCACGCGGACATCGTCGTCGGCGATATGTGTGAAATGGGGGCTGCCGGCGCAATCGCCCACTGCCCACACGCCGGCGGCCGTGGTCCGCAGCCGTTCATCGACCTTGATGAAGCCCCGGTCGTCCCGTTCGATCCCGGCGGTCTCCAGGCCGATGCCGTCGGTGTTCGGGGTCCGGCCGCTCGCAACCAAGAGGTCCGATCCCTCGATCATGCCGTGCGTCGCATGCAGCCTTACGGACTCGCCGGATCGCCCCTCCACGCGCGCGACGGGCGTGGCCGTCAGCACCTCGATCCCCTCGTCGTCGAAGAGTTCCCGCAGCGCTTCCGAGACGTCGCGATCTTCGCGGTGAGCCAGGGCGTCGTTCCGCTCAATGACCGTAACGCGACTGCCGAAGCGTCTCAGGGCTTGGGCCATCTCGAGTCCGACATAGCCGCCCCCCAAAACGAGGAGGTGCTTCGGGACGCGGTCCAATTCGAGGGCCTCGATGTGCGTCATCGGCCGCGATTCGGCGAGGCCGGGGATTGGGTCAATCCGCGCGCGGGAGCCCGTGCAGATCACGACGACTTCGCCGCGAAGGGTGCGCGTACCGTCGTCGGCCGTCACCTCGATCGTTCTCGGCCCGACGAAGCGGCCCTGCCCCTTGACGAGCTCCGCGCCGCTCTCTCTATACGCATTGACATTAAGAGCGACAATGCCATCGACCATCTTCCGCTTGCGGTCGCGGACAGCTGGCATCTCGACTTTCCAGTCGCCCGCGGCGATGCCGAATTCGGCGCCTCTGCGGAAATAGTTGGCGACCTTGGCACCGTGGATCACGTTCTTGCTCGGGGCGCAAGCGATGGTAGGGCAGGATCCCGCGAGATTCCGTCGCTCGACGACCGCCACGCGCTTCCCCTGCGAGGCCAGCGACCAGGCGAAGAATCTGGCCCTCCCGCTACCGAGCACCACCACGTCGTATTCCTCGGGATGCGACACGTTTTTCCCCCTTCGAGTTAATTTCTCGCGTTAATTTCATGCCTTGGCGGCGACGATTTCGATCACGACCAGAAACTCGGGCCGCACGAGCCGGGAAACGACACGGAGCATAAAAACGGGCCGCGCGGCGCCCGTGACAAGAATGGGTGCGTCATCGTTCAGCCCTCCCGGCTTCACATCGTCAGCACGACCCGGAAGCGCGCCTTGCCGCTCATCATGCGGTCGTAGGCCTCGGCGGCCCGTTCCAGGGGGTACACTTCGTTCATCGAACGGACACCGGACTGGACGCTGAACGCCAGCGTGTCCTCCGAGTCGATGGACGTGCCGGTGTACCAGCCCTCGACGGACCGGCGGCCCCCGATGAGCAGGAACGGGGAGGTCTCCAGTGACTCGGCGGCCCCCAGGACCATCAGCCGGCCGCGCGGCGCCAGCCCGCCCACGGTGGCGCTCATCGCCGGGCCGTGCGTTACGGTGGCGAGGACGACCTTGGCGCCGCCCAGCTTCGCCAACTCTGCGGCGGGGTCAGCCGCCTGGCTGTCGATGTAGTGCGCCGCGCCGAGCTGCCGGGCGAGCGGCTCCTTGTCCTTACCCCGGGCGATCGCGGCGGTGCGGAACCCCATCCGCGCCGCGTACTGGACGCCCAGGTGGCCGAGCCCGCCGAGGCCGATGATCGCGACGAGGTCGCCCGGCCGGGCACCGCTGTTGCGCAGCGCGTTGAAGGTCGTCACGCCGGCGCACATCAGCGGCGCCGCGTCCGGGGCGGGCAGCTGCGCGGGCACCAACGCGAGGGCCGTCGCGGGGGCGACCATGTAGTCGGCGTAGCCGCCGTCGAACGAGATGCCGGTCACCTGCGCGCCGGTTTGGCAGGCGAAGAAGTCGCCGCGGCGGCAGTTGTCGCAGGAGAGGCAGTGCCAGGCGTGCCACCCGATGCCGATGCGCTGGCCGGCCTGCCACCGCCCCGGGACGTCCTTGCCCACGGCGTCGATCACGCCGACCACCTCGTGCCCCGGGACGCGCGGGTACGTAATGCCGGGCCAGTGGCCCTCCGTGGTCATCACGTCGCTGTGGCAGATGCCGCAGGCGTGAACCCGGATGCGGACGGAGCCGGGGGCCGGGTCGGGGACCGGGCGCTCGACGAGCTCGAGCGGCCCGCCGGGGCGGGACACCTGGACGGCGCGCATGGTCGGCATGGAGCGGCTCCGTGA
>DASTOO010000221.1:0-3886 GCA_035762505.1 Candidatus Krumholzibacteriia bacterium | reverse complement strand
TTCCAGTATCTGATCCGGGTGTGACGGCCCGCACCGCGCGCCGTACTCCCGCAGCGGCCGCTCCCGCGGACTAGCGCAGACTCACCCAGACCGATTTCTGTTCGAGATAGAGATTGAGCGCCGCGGCGCCGAGCTCGCGGCCGAAGCCGCTCTCACCGTAGCCCCCGAAGGGCGACGCGGGGTGGTAGACGTTGTAGGTGTTGATCCACACCGTGCCCGCGCGCAGGCCGGCGGCCACGCGATGCGCCTTGCCGGCGTCCTGCGTCCACACGCCCGCCGCGAGACCGTAGCAGCTGTCGTTGGCGAGCCGGATCGCCTCTTCTTCGTTCTCGAATGGAATCACGCACAGCACCGGCCCGAAGATCTCCTCGCGCGCGACCGTCATGTCGTTGCTGACACCCGTGAGCACGGTCGGCTCCAGGTAGAATCCCTTGCCACCCACGGCGGTGGCCTTGCCGCCTGCCGCAATTTTCGCGCCTTCATTGACCCCCGCGCCCACGCGCGCGAGAATGCCGTCGCGGTGCCCCTTCGACACCTGCGGTCCGAGGCGCGTCTTCTCGTCCATGGGATCACCCGGCGCGTAGCGGGCCATCTTGGATTTCACCAGGCTCACGAAATCGTCGTGGATCGATTTCTCCACGAACAGCCGCGACCCCGCGGCGCACACCTCGCCCTTGTTGTAGAAGATCCCGCCGCACGCGCCCTGCGCCGCCGCTTCGAGCCTCGCGTCCGCGAAAACGATGTTGGGCGACTTCCCGCCGAGCTCCAGCGAGAGCCGCTTGATGGTCCCCGCCGCGGAGCGCATCACGGTGCGCCCCACTTCGGTGGATCCGGTGAATGCGATCTTGTCGACGCCGGGTGAATCCAGCAGCGCCTGGCCGGCGACGGAGCCGCGGCCGGCCACCACGTTGACGACACCCGCCGGAATGCCCGCTTCGAGACACAGCGCACCCATCTTGAGCGCGGTGAGCGGCGTCAGCTCGGAAGGCTTGATGACGGCGACGCAGCCCGCGGCGAGAGCGGGCGCGAGCTTCCACATGGTGAGCAACAGCGGGAAGTTCCACGGCACGATCATCCCGACGACGCCGACCGGCTCGCGCAACGTGTAGCACAGGAACCCCGCGCGCACCGGGATGGTGTCCCCCTGCAGCTTGTCCGCCCACCCGGCGTAGTAGCGCAGTAGCTCGACCACGAACGGCACCTCGATCTTCGACGCCTCGAAGATCGGCTTGCCCTGGTTCATCGTCTCCAGGCGCGCGAGCTCGCCGGCGTCGCGCTCCACCAAGTCGGCGAGGCGCCACAGCAGCTTCGCGCGCGCGGCGCCGTCCATCTTGCGCCAGGGCCCGGAATCGAAGGCCGCGCGCGACGACACCACCGCGGCGTGAACGTCCTCGGCCGTGGCCGACGCCACCTCGCACAGCGGTTCCTCGGTGGCCGGGTTGACGAGCCGGCTGGTGCCGCCGTCTGACGCGTCCATCCACTCGCCGTTGATCAGAAGCTTCGTGCACTGGATCTTCATGGTGCTACAACCGGATGTATTCGAAGTCGAGCGGACGCCCGTGGATGCCGTGCTGCGGCGGCGAGATCCAGTTGGCGAATTTGCCGCGATCCGTCACCAGGAACTGCACGCTCTTGACGTAGTCCCGGTCGGCGCGCGTCGGCAGGAACTCCGCCCGCCGCGCCTCGAACTCGTCCTTCGAGATCATGCGCCCGTCCGGATCGAAGGACGCCTTCGAGTACGCGCCCACTTCGCGGTGGAAGCGATCCGAGGGCAGCTTGATGCGGTGACGGCTCTCCTCCTGCTCGAGGATCTTGTTCCAGCGCGCCACGGCGCGGCCGCAATCCTCGATGTAGGCGTCGCGCAGCACGGCGTTCATCGCGCGGCGCATGGGGATCTCGCGATCCATGAGCTGCGTGCGCTCCTCGTCGAAGATCGTGTAGTGGTACACGCCCTCGCGCGCCGTCGCGTCCGGGTAGAGCTTGCGGTTGGCCTCGTTGAAGCGGCCCTTGAGGCCGTGCGCGAAGTAGTTGGCCGCGTTGCTCGAGTCCTCGTTGCCGAAGAGATCGAGCGACACCGAGAACCAGTAGTTGATGTACTTCTGGATGATGTCGAGCGGAATGCCGCCAAAGGGACGGACGTCTTCGCTCTCGTTCTCGCGCATGAGCTGCGCGGTGCGGCGGATGGTGCGGGCGAGGCCGGTTTCGCCCACGAAGAGGTGGTGCGCCTCCTCGGTGAGCATGAAGCGCGTGGTTCGCGACAGCGGCGTGAACGCGCTCTCCGCCAGCGAGCCCAGCTGGTACTTGCCGTCGCGATCCGTGTACGTCGCAAAACAGAAGAAGTCGAGCCAGTCGTCGATGGGATCGTTGAAGGTCGTCAGCAGACGCGGCGAATCCGCGTCGCCCGAGCGGCGCTCCAGCATCTCTTCGGCTTCGTCGCGCCCGTCCTTCCCGAAGTAGGAATGCAGCAGGTAGACCATCGCCCAGAGATGGCGCGCTTCTTCCACATTCACCTGGAAGAGGTTGCGCATGTCGTACAGCGAGGGAGCGCTCAGCGCGAGCCGGCGCTGCTGCTCCACCGAGCCCGGCTCGGTGTCGCCCTGGGTCACGATCAGGCGGCGCAACTCATTGCGGTGCTCGCCGGGGACGTCTTCCCAGCACTCCGAGCCGATGTAGTCGCCGAAGTGGATGGTCCGTTCGCCCTTCACCGGCGCGAGGAAGATCCCCCAGCGGTACTCCGGCATGCGCACATAGTCGTAAACCGCCCAGCCCGACGAGTCGACACTCACCGCGGTGCGCAGGTAGATTTCGCTCTCCTGGTACGCCACCGGACCCTGGTCACGCCACCACTCCATAAACTGCGGGTGCCAGCGCTCCAGCGCGCGCAGGAGCTTCGCGTTGTCCTTGAGGTTGACGTTGTTGGGAATGAGCTCTTTGTAGTCCATCCTAGACCCTGCTCCAGTCGAATTCCGGTGAGTACGGCTTGCCGTAGGAAGTGAGCGCGCCACGCTCCCCCACCGCGTTGGGCCGCGTGAAGATCCAGTTCTGCCACGCGGACAACCGCGCGTAAATCCGGCTCTCCATGGTTTCCGGGCCGACGAAGCGAAGGTTGGCCTCCAGCCCGGTCAGCGCATCCGGCGAGAGCGAGCGCCTTTCTTCCAGTATGATCCTGATCTCGTCGTCCCAGTCGATGTCGTCGAGCGTGTCGGTGACGAGGCCGAGTTCCTTCGCCGCTTCCGGGTGGAGCGGCTCGCCACGGCGGCCGAGCGCCTTGGACAGCGACTCCGGCGAGCCGTAGAAGCGATTCTCGAGCCGCGTGAGCCCGTGCGCCATCCGGAACTCGCCTGCATTCATCCCGCTGAGGACGATCGCGTTCTCCCGCTCGGGATCGTCGAGCATGTAGGCGCGATCGGCGGCGAGCGCCAGTTCGAACAGACTCCCGGCGAAGCAGGATCCGGGCGTGATTATAGCGAAGAAGGTGCGGGCCGTCACGTCGATCATCTTGAGCGTGCGCGCCTGTTGCAGGAGCGTCTCGCGCACGAACCAGTGCTCGCGGCGCCCGGCGAGCGCCTCGTCCAGCGCGAGCAGCGCCGACGGGTCACCCTCGGTGTGGAACGTGACCAGTCCGATCTCGGGATAGTTGAAACGAAGCTCCAGAATTGAGCGGCGCAGCTCCCGCCACATCCGCAGCGCGTACCACGACGGGCCCAGCGACGCCGGGTCGGCGGGTATCGCCGCATCCGCCGCCTTCGGTCCGGCGACGGTGAGCCGGGCCATCCGCTCCGCCCGATTCACGTCGAGTGTCACGTGGCGGAAGCGCAGCACGTCGCCGTCCATGTCCGGCTCGACGTCGTCGAGCTCGACGCCGCGCGCGTCGTGCCCCTTCCCC
>DASTOO010000220.1:0-6224 GCA_035762505.1 Candidatus Krumholzibacteriia bacterium | reverse complement strand
GTGTATCTGAACGACGAACCGATCGAGCTCGCACTGCTCGAACAGGAGCTCATCAGCCGCCTGGCGGATCAGATCGAGAAGTCGGTGGTGCTCAAGGCCGACTCGCGCGTGTCGCACGGCGTCGTCATTCACGTGCTGGATCTGATCAAGGGCGCGGGGGTCAGGAAGCTCGTGGTGGCCACGGAGCCCGAGAAGTGAGCCGCGAGCGCAGCGGGCTGGTGACCGACAGGCCCCGCGCGGCCACCGCGCAAGTTGACCGCCTCCGGTCCGTGTGTTACAAGGTGCCGATGCCATCTGCAACACTGCGCGCGCGCCGGTCGCGCTTCCGCCGGGGCGCGTTCTTCGCCGCGGCCCTGGCCGTGGCCCTGTCATGCTCGTCCGACCCGGACGGTCCCGTCGGGTCCGACCTGGACCTCCTGGGGAGCGAGCCGGGCGAGGTCTTCCAGGACACGATCGCCGTTTACGCCGACACCGTCTTCCAGTACAACACGATGATCGCGACGGACTCCTCGCTCGGGTTCGGACGCAGCGACGCCTACACGCGCGCGATCATCATCAATATTGCCTTCACCGGCGCCGCGCTGGATCAGAATCGCGTGGTCGAGAGCGCCAACCTCCGCCTGGTCGGGCGCGAGATCACGGGCGGCTTCCCGGCGCGCTTTTACCGCCTGCAGCAGCCGTACAAGCAGGACAGCACGATGTCGTCGCTCGACACCCTGGCCGTGATCCCCGATCCCGTATCCGGTTCCGTGGAGCGCTCGCTGCAGACGTTCCCGCCAACCTATCCGCTTCCGCCCGAGCTGGTGCAGGGCTGGGTGCGGAACGACACCCTGCGGACGGCGATCGCGATCCTCTACACCGACGACGTCAACGACCGCATCGCGACGTTCAAGTCTCTGGAGTCCGCGCGCGACAAGCCGCAGATCCAGGTGAACTACGTGGGGGGCTTCTCCCGCGTGTTCTACGCCGACGCCGACGGCATCTTCGTGCGCCCCACCGCGACGACGTCGAACCTCATCATCTCGGACGGGTACGTTCGCCGCACGTACTTCCGCGTCCGCCTGGACGAGCTCGCGGACCAGTCCGCCGTGCACACCGCGCGCGTCCGCTTCCACCTGGTTCCGGGCAGCGTGCTGGGAACCAACACCACCGCGGTGGTCTACATCCCCGGTTCGTCCGATCCGACCAGCGGCGACTTCCGATCCGGGCAACTCGTCACCAACGTCGACATCCTCGACGACGACACGACGGTGGACTTCAGGCTCACCAACTCCATCTTCCTGACGCTGCAGGGTACGCTGCAGGACAACGGCTTCGTGATCCGCTTCGACGGCGAGAACTCGGAGATCCGCCAGGTGGAGTTCTACGGCAGCTCGGCGCCGGACACGCTCCGTCCGCGCGTCTTCATCACGTCCTCCACGCCGGCGACGTTCGACCCATGACCGCGCGCACCTTTCGTATCCTGGCGGCGCTCCTCCCGTGCGCGTGCGCGCTCGCCGCGCCGCGCGCCGCGGGCGCGGAGTCGATATTCGGGCTGAATCTCGTGGGAGAGCGCCTCGAGGGCGGGGATGCACGCACCGCCGCGCTGGGCGGCTTCGTCCAGCTCATGGACGACTCGCTCGGCATCCTGCAGTACAACCCCGCCACCATCGCATGGGCGAAGCGCGTGACCTTCGGGGTGGCGGGATACGTGACGAGCGACAAGAACAGTACCACGGGTTTCGAGGAGAAGAGCGTTGCCACGAAGCTCAGCGGACTCGCATTCGCGTTTCCCATCTATCGCAAGACCCTGAGCGCGTCGCTCGGCTTCCGCGGTCGTTACGATCCGGACGGCGAGTTCAGCGTTCCCCGGGAGACGAGCGAGGGCGACCTTTACACGGACCGCTTCGAACGCAGCGGTGGTCTGTGGGCCGTTCCGTTCGCGCTGGCGGCGGACCTGGGGGGCTACGCGAAACTCGGCGGCTACTACACGATCGAGCGCGGCACCATGCAGAACCGCTGGGTCATCGACTTCGACGGCCCGTCCACCGCAGATGCGGTGAGCACGCAGTATCGTGAATTCACCGGGAACGCCTGGGGTGCCGGCGCTGTGGTGCGCCCGATCGCGCGGGTCTCGCTCGGCCTGGCGTACGAGGGCGCCATCGACTACGACGTGGACGTGGACGAGTCGCACACCAACTCGAGCGCGAACCTTCGCTACCGGGAGACGATGTCGCTGCCCGAGCGCTGGACCGGGTCGGCGACGGTGCGGGCCGGCGGCGGCTTCACGGCCTATGCGGGCGCGTCGATCAGCGACTTCGAGAAATTCAGCGGGCTCGCGTTTCCCGCCGGCCGGCTCGCGCGCGAGGAGGTCGTGGCCCTCGGGCTGGAGTACCGCTACCGGGGTGCGGCGCTCCCCATCCGCGCTGCGGCGCGCTTCGAACAGCTGCCGTACACGATGCCGGACGGTGAAAACATCACAAAGATGGCCTTCACGCTCGGCACCGGCTTGCTGTTCCGGAGCCGGACGGGTAAGCTCGATCTGGCCTTCCAGTTCGGCAAGACCGGTTCGATCGACACCAACGCGTACGAGGATCGGTTCGTGCGTTTCTACCTGAGCATCGCGGGGTCCGAGGAATGGAAACGAAAGCGCGAAAGCCGTTACTAGGGGCAGCGCGGCGGAGCGCCGTCGTGGCGTGCGTGGCCGTGTGGTTCGTGCTGCTCGGCGTGTCCGCTTGCCGCGAGCGCGCGTCCACGCGCGAGCCTTCGGCCGCGCCGACGCTCGCGGAGCGGCTCGAGCGCATGCCGCCGCAGGCGCAGCTCGACACGCTGCGCGCGCTCGCGCGGGTGAATCCGGACGACGCAAAGCTCGCGTTCCACACCGGCAACGCGTACTACACGATGGGCGGGGAACTGCCCGCCGAGCGCCAGAGCGAGGCGCTGGCGTACTTCGATTCGGCCACCGCCGCATACCGGCGCGCGACCGAGATAGACCCCGCGTACTCGCGCGCGTTCGTGAACATGGGACTCGCCTACGACGCGGGACGCAAGAGCGGCGAAGCCAGGGCCGCGTTCGGGCGCGCCATCGAGATCGATCCGGGCGACGTCCTCGCGTACTGCCACCTCGGCTACCTCGAGTACACGGCGGGGAACCGCTCCGAGGCGATGCGGCTGTACCAGCGGGCCCTCGCGGCCGATCCGAACAGCGCGCAGGCGCACTACAACCTCGGCCTAGCGTTCGCGGAAGCGAAGGTGTTCCGCGAGGCGCTCATCGAGTGGGAGCGCGTGGTGGAGCTGGATCCGGACGGGGACTTGGGGCGGACCGCGGCGGACAACGTGCGCATCATCCGCCAGTACCTCGCCGAGACACCGTAACATCAATCAGAATCTAGACTTGACACACCGGCCTCCGGCCGGTACCTTTGGGCTGCAATGGAGGGCTCCGGCCCGAACTCCTCTATCTTCGCCCTGTTCAATCGGTTCGCCCCTGCGGGCCGGTCAAGCCATACGGAGGGATTGGAACGATGACGGTTTTCGCGCGAGTAGGCGCTTTGACGGCTGCGCTGTGCCTGGCGATTGGCGCGGGCACGGCCGCGGCGCAGGAGGTTCTGGACAAGACCAAGGATGAGCAGGGCTTCGAGCGCCAGCTCACCACGGTCGACATGATGCACCAGACCGCTGCCCAGTTGATGACGGCGAAGCAGTTCGACAAGGCCGCGGAAGAGCTGGAGAAAGTGGTCCAGCAGGAGCCCGACCGGATCGCCGCGTGGCAGGACCTGGGTGCCTGCTACCGCGAGCTGAAGAACTACGAAAAGGCGGCGGAAGCGTTCAGCGCGGCGCACAAGCTGGAGCCCCAGCGCCTGGACTTGCTCTCGAACCTCGGGCATTCGCAGATTCTCGCCGCCGACCAGCTGGCCAAGGCGGGGCAGGCGGATGCGGTGGCGAGCGAATACGCCGCGGCCATCGAGACCTACAACGCCATGCTGGCCATCGACCCGGCCAACTACGACGCCGCGGTCCACCTCGGCTTCCTCTACGAGAAGGAGAAGAAGCTCGACAAGGCCGGCGAATTCTACGAAAAGGCGCTCGAGAGCAATCCGCAGGACGCGCAGTCGCTCGGCTCGCTCGCCGGCATCTACGCCGAGCAGAAGAACACCGAGAAGGCGATCGACGCCTACGAGCGCGCCATCGCGGCGACGGAGGGGGACCAGCGGATACGCTTCCGTTCGCAGCTGGGGCGGATCCTCATCACCGAGCAGCAGTTCGAAAAATCCGCGGCGGTATACGCCGACCTCGTCGCCGAGAAGCCGGACAACGCGTCGTACCAGTACAACCTGGGCGCGTCGCTCAAGGCCATGAAGAACTACAAGGACGCGACCCCGAGTCTCGAGAAGGCGATCGAGCTCAAGCCGGACTTCGCGCTCGCGTACCAGGAGCTGGCCGGCTGCTACAACGAGCAGGGGCGCTATGGCGACGCGATCAGCATGGCCAAGAAGGGTCTCGAGCACACCGACAAGAAGGCAGGCCTCTACGTGGCGTGGGGCGAGGCGCTCGAGAAGCTGGAGTCCTACGACGAAGCGGCCGCGGTGTTCCAGCGCGCCGCGGGCGATGCCCAGTGGGGCCAGTACGCGAAGGCCAAGATCACGCGCCAGGAGAACCTCAAGAAGCGCCAGCAGGCGGCGCAGGGACAGTAGCGCGGCCGGCGGTGCGCACGACGTTTGCCACGAATCCTCCCCGCCGTGATCGGCGGGGAGGATTTTTCATTGCGCCGGGTGTAGAATCGGCGCCGCCGGCACCGGTGACATGACCATGCAGGGAAGCTTCGTATCCATCGATGCGCGGCCGGGGAACGGCCGCAGCGCGCTCCTCGCGATGAGCGGCGGGGTGGACTCCGCCGTGTCCGCGCTGGCGCTGGTCGAGGCGGGCTGGCGTGTGGTCGGTGTCACCATGAAGAACTACTGCTACGGCGAAAGCGCGTCCGTGCCGGAGCGGAGCTGCTGTTCGATGGACGCGATCGACGATGCCCGCGGCGTGTGCCAGCGCATCGGCATCCGCCACATGGTGGTGAGCACCGAGGAGATGTTCGGGCGCGAGGTGTACGCGGATTTCCTGTCGGAGTACGCGCGCGGCCGCACGCCCAACCCGTGCGTGCGCTGCAACTCGATCGTGCGCTTCAACACGCTGGCGGAGTGGTCGCGGCGCATGGGCTTCGAGTTCGTCGCGACCGGACACTACGCGCGCATCTTCCGCTCCGCGAACGGCCGCCACTACGTCGCGCGCGCCGCGCACGGCGCCAAGGACCAGGCATACTTCCTCTCCGCGGTGGATCCCTCCGTTCTCGACCGCGTGCTGTTTCCGCTCGGGGAGCGGCAGAAGCCCGCGGTGCGCGAGCACGCGCGCCGCGCGGGCCTCGGCATCGCCGGGAAGCCGGACAGCCAGGAAGTGTGCTTCGTGGCGACGAAGACACTGCGCGAGTTCCTCGACGGGCGGGTGCCCCTCGCGCCGGGTCCGATCGAGAACACCCGCGGCGAAGTGGTCGGCGAGCACGACGGGATCGCCGCCTACACCGTCGGCCAGCGGCGCGGTCTGGGGGTGGCGGCGTCGCGGCCGCAGTACGTCGTGGCGCTGGATCCGGCGCGCAACGCCGTGATTCTCGGGGACGACGAGGATCTCCTGCGCCGCGAGCTGGAGTGCAGCATCGCGTGGCTGGACGCGGAAGCCGCCGCGAACCCGACGGCACTCACCGCGCAGATCCGCTCGCGCCATCCCGCCGAAGCCATCACGGACCTGTCGGTGGGAGAGGGGCGCGCGCGCGTGACATTCACGAGCGACCAGCGCGCCGTGGCGCCGGGGCAGACCATCGCCTTCTTTGACGGCGACGTCGTGGTGGGTTCGGGTGTCATCGAGGTGGCGGGCTCACGCTAGCCCGCGAAGCGACGTGACGCACCCACTCCGCCGCGCCGCCCGTTCCTGCGCGCTCGTTCTCCTGCTGGGAGTCGCCGCCGCCATCGCGTCCCGCGCGTCGGCGCAGGCGGTCGATGCGACCGTTCTCACGCGCACCCTCGACCCGCTTCCCGTCACGATCCGCTACGAGAACCGCTACGGGCGCGTGGCCGACAAGGTGGGGGACATCTGCGCCGCCGAGATCCCGCGCATCGCGGGCGAGATCGGCCTCTCGCGCATGGCGCCGATCGAGATCGTCGTGACGGCCGACGCGCGCGGCTACGACCGCACCCTGGAGGAGG
>DASTOO010000219.1:0-4696 GCA_035762505.1 Candidatus Krumholzibacteriia bacterium | reverse complement strand
GGCCAACGTGGGGGCCGGGCTCGCAATCCTCGGAAACCGCGTCCTCCTCGTGGACCTCGACCCGCAGGGCCATCTCACCCGCTTTCTCGGCATCGAGCGCGGCGACGTCTCGGCGCGGGACGCGGTCATCGCGCGGCCGCTGAAGGCGCGCATGCACATGGACGGCCGCGAGAGCCCGATGTCGATGGCGCTGATCCCCGCGTCGCTGGACTTCGCGGACGCGGAGGTGCTGTTGGCGCGCGCGAGCGATCGCGAGCACCTGCTGAAGCGCGCCATGGCGACGATCAGTCACGACTACGATCACATCCTGTTCGACTGCTCCCCCAGCCTCGGACTCATCTCCACCAACGCGCTGGTCGCGGCGCGCACCGTGTTCATTCCGGTGCAGACGGAGTTTCTCGCGCTGGAGAGTCTCGAGGATCTGCTCACGAGAATCGAATCGGTGCGCGCGCGGCTGAATCCGGAGCTGGAGGTGGGCGGAATGATCGCGACGCGCTTCGACGGGCGCAAGGTGCTCAACCGTTTGGTGGTCGAGACCCTGCGCGAGCGCTATGGCGCGCTGCTCATGGACACCTTGATCCGCGACAACATCGCCGTGGCCGAGTCACCCCGCGTCGGCAAGGACATCTTCAGCTACCGTCCGCGCAGCTTCGGCGCCGAGGACTACCTGAATCTCTCCACCGAGATCATGGACCGGATCGCGCCGGGAGTGGAGACGGAGGCGCTCGACCTCGACGCGCTCGAGCGCTACGCGGGCGAACCCCTCTAGCTCGCCGCACCCGGTTCATCCGGGACCGGAACCGCGGTGTGCCGCATCCGTCGCAGAAAAAAGACGACGACCAGCAGGCCGACCACGCCGAGGAACCCCGGCGTCCGGAACAGCCATCCGGCCGTGCCGCCCTCCGGCACCACCAGAATCCGTTTCCCGAACTCCTGAACGATCGCAGCCTTGATCTCCTCGTCGGACTTTCCCGCGTCCACCATCGCCGCAATGCGGGTGCGAAGCTCGTCGGCGCGCGGGGATTCGTGGAGGGCGAGGTTGTCGCGCCAGCAGCACGGCGCGACAAAGGACGTGTAGAGCGTTTCGAGGCGCGGGTCGCCGGATCCGTAGCCGGCCGGTACCGCGGGAGCGATGACCATGAGCAGGAGCGCGGCCGCCATCAGACTTCGTTTCATACCACTTCCTCCACCGTGCGGCCCGCGCACATGATAGACTGTTTTCGCCCAAAGGACCAGTACCGTGCACGAGATGTCGATCGCCCGCAAGGGCGCGCGAGCGCCGCTCACTTCGAACCGGCGAAGGCCACGAACCCCGCCATGAGCTCCGTCAGGATCTTCTTCACCTGCTCGTCGACCAGATTCCCGTCCGCGTCGAACACCTGCGCCGCGTTCGCCACGTAAAGCTGCTTGCCGGACCATACGCGCGTGCCCAGGGTGCGCAGGACCGGAAGCCACGCCGTCTGCGCGAGGCGCGTTCCGCCGCGCCCGGGTGTGGCTCCCATCAAGGCCACCGCCTTTGCGCCGAACACCCGCGGAATGTCCCGGGGCGGCCGCGAGAGCCAGTCGATCGCGTTCTTGAAAACGCCCGGCACGGAGTTGTTGTACTCGGGCGTCACGAGGAGAAGGCCCTGCGCGGCGACGATCCGCTCCTTGAGCGCCGCGACCGCGTCCGGGACGCCCCGCTCGCTCTCGAGATCCGCGTTGTAGAGCGGAATGTCCGCGATCGAGGCGATCTCCACTTCCGCGCCCGCCGGGGCGGCGTCCCGCGCGGCGCGCAGGAGCGCGGCGTTCCAGGAACCCTTGCGCACACTGCCCGCAATACCGACGATGCTTGTCACGGTTTCCTCCCTTTTCTTCGTCTTCGCGCGAATCGTGCGTCGAACACCGGGCGCCACAGATCATACAACGTCACGATCAACGTCAACAGGAGCAGAAAGAACAGTGTGGCGGGAACGGGAAGGCTGCCCTCTCGCTGCCGCAAAAGCCGGTCCGCGACGGCCACGAGGGCGATATTGATCCCCGCCAGGATGACGAACGACAGCGCCGCGGACTCCAGTGAACGGCCGGCGCGCGCGGACCGCAGCCGGAGGAACGTGTTGATCGTGACGATCGCTCCCACACCCCACAGCAGTTGCACGGGACGCGCGTGCACGCCGGGGAGGATCTGCGCGAAGATCAGCGTAATGAACCCGACCAGCACGATCTTCTCCAGCAGGTGGAAGTCGAAGAGGCGCCATCTTGCGGCGATGCTCCGATCCCGTTCGTGCGCCTCGTCGATGAAGGCGGGCAACGGGTCAGCGGCCAGAGTGAGCGCGTGCTCCGGCAGCAAGGCGAAGCGGCGGGCCAGCGCGCGCGCGAACGCGATCAGCGCCGCCACCGCGGCGAGCAGAATCGCGAACGCCACCGGGCTTTGCTCTATCGCGTCACCCCAGCCGGTGGCGGCGCCGGCCCCGAGCGCGCCCTCCTTCAGCACGTCGGTGACGTCGAGGCGTGCGATGTGGATCCAGTACTCCTGCGGCAGCTTGACCACGATCCAGATCGCGGCTGCCGCTCCGGCCAGGTACCGCGCGCTCAACCGCCTCGGGGACCAGCGGCTGCGCACCGCCTCGTAGAAGATGAAGAAGTACTCGAACGTGTTGGGGAACACGACGAGCATCGCGCGCAAGTGGGTCAGCTCGAACGACAGCACCCCCACCAGTCGGACGTAGAACAGGGAGCGGCCGATCCGGACAGCGGGTTGACTGGTCCAGTTGCGAAGCGTGGACAGCATCGCAATCGACAGGTAGAAGACATCGAGGGCCTTGTCGTACCCCTGGTACCCCGCGAGATCGAGGCTGGTGAACGCCTGGAACACCGGCTGGTCCACCGCGTCCACCGCGAAACAGGCCAGGATCGCCGGCATCGGGAACTTCGGAATCCCGAGCGGCAACAGGAACCGGGTGAAGACCACCGTCCAGAAGACAATCATGTCGGTCGTTGGCGCATTCACCCGGTCACCTCCGCCGCGGGGCGTGCGCGCCGATCCCGGGCGCCGGGGCGGCGTGCGGGCAGTGTATCGCGTCCGCGCCTCGCGCCGCGAGCGGTTGATGACCCCATTGACACGATTCGCACGGCGGGGGACTATGACCCGGCTAGTCCCTGACCCGCCTGAATATCTCAAACCGCCGAGCGCGCGCCGCACGCGTCCGGGTTTGCGGAGGGTCAACTTCCCCGCTCTCCGGCGCTTCCGGGGGCGGCAGCGTGCGGTTCACCGCGGATGACAGAGATGACGGAACCTCGCGCTCCCCGCGATCGGCGGGGAGTTCTTGACCGACTGCTCACGCCATTCACGGTTCTGCGCGCCGGCGAGGGACCGGATGCAATTCTGCTCATGCTCGCCGTGTTCCTCCTGCTCACGGCGTACTACGTCCTCAAGGTCGTGCGCGAGCCGCTGATCCTCTCCGCGGGCGGCGCGGAGCTCAAGAGCTATACCTCGGCCGGGCAGGCGGTCCTGCTCCTCGTCCTTATCCCCGCGTACGGCGCGATCGCGAACCGGGTGAATCGCATCCGGCTCATCAGCATCGTCACCCTGTTCTTCATCTCGAATCTGTTCCTCTTCTACATCCTCGCGCGCGCGGGAACGCCGGGACTCGGCGCCGCGTTCTTCGTGTGGGTCGGCATCTTCAACCTGATGATCATCGCGCAGTTCTGGTCGTTCGCCAACGACGTGTACACGCCCGAACAGGGCCGCCGGCTCTTCGCCATCCTCGGTTTCGGGCAGACGCTGGGCGCGACGCTGGGCGGGGTCATCTCCAAGGTGCTCATCGGGCCGATCGGCGTCTATCAATTGATGCTCGTCGCGGCCGGCCTGCTCGGCGCGTACCTTCTGCTCATCTGGATCGTGCACCGCCGCGCGCGGCGCGCGACGCGCGACGCGGCGGCCATCGCCGCCGAACCCATGCTCGACCGCCGGGGCGGGTTCGCGCTGATCGCGCGCGACCGCTACCTGCTCCTGATCGGACTGTTCCTGCTCGTGCTCAACTTCGTGAACACCAACGGCGAGTACATCCTGGGCCGGGTGGTCTCGGGCGAGGCGGCGCGGCTCGTCGCCGCGGGCACGACGGACGGCCTCCCGCCCGACGACTTCGTGCGGCGCTTCATCGGCACGTTCTACGCCGACTACTTCACGTGGGTGAACTCGCTCACCGCGTTCATCCAGATCTTCCTGGTCGCGCGCATCCTGCAGCGTTTCGGCGTGCGCGTGGCGCTGTACGTGCTGCCCGTCGTGGCGCTGGGCGCGTACGGCATCCTCGCGTTCGTGCCGGTGCTGGCACTCATCCGCATGGCGAAGATCGGAGAGAACTCGCTCGACTACTCGCTCAACAACACGGCGCGCCACGCGCTGTTCCTGCCCACGTCGCGGGAGGCGAAGTACAAGGCCAAGGCCGCGATCGACACCATCTTCGTGCGCGCGGGCGACCTCCTGTCGGCGGGGTTGGTCTTCGCCGGCACTCTGCTCGCGCTGCAAACGCGCGACTTCGCGATCGTCAACATGACTTTGATCCTGGTGTGGATCCTGATCATCACCGGGATCGGACGGAGACACGGCATCATGATGGAGGAGAAGGGTGGCGATTTGGATGAATGAGACGGGAAGCATGGCCGGGGCGATCGTCGTCGCCGGCGCAATCCTCGGTGCGGCCGCGTTGCCGGGCAG
>DASTOO010000218.1:0-4592 GCA_035762505.1 Candidatus Krumholzibacteriia bacterium | reverse complement strand
CGCGGCGAGCGCCGCGGGCGCGTCGAGCGTCGGGTCGTGGCCGCTCGGCGCGACGACGTCGAGCGGGAGCGACGCGGCGGCGGCGAGCGCGCGCGCGATCAACTCCCGCTCGGCCTGTTCCAGGTTCAGCGTGCCGGCCGTTCCCGCCGCCGTGCCCGCGGGCGACACTGGATATGCCGCGGCGATCATGATGTCCGCGGTACCGATCCGGCCGCCGGGACGGAGGATCACGGCGCGCTCCAGGACGTTGCGCAGCTCGCGCACGTTTCCCGGCCAGTCGTGGGCGGCGAGCCGCGCGAGCGCGTCGTCGCCGAGATCGGCCGGCGGGCGTCCCCAGTCCGCGAGGAAATACCGCGCGAGCTCGGCGATATCCTCGCGCCGGTCGCGCAGCGGCGGAATCACGATGGGAAACACGTTGAGCCGGTAGAAGAGATCCTGGCGGAAGCCGCCGCCCGCAATCTCCGTCTCGAGCGCCTGATGGGTCGCGGAGACGAGCCGCACGTCGACGTGGGTCTCCTTAACCCCGCCCAGCGGTGTGAACGATCCGGACTCCAGCACGCGCAGCAGCTTCGCCTGGAGCGACAGGGGGAGATCGCCGATCTCGTCGAGGAAGAGCGTTCCGCGGTCCGCGATGCGGAACTGGCCCGGCTTGCTGCGGGCCGCGCCGGTGAACGCTCCCTTCTCGTACCCGAACAGCTCGCTCTCCAGCAGGGTCTCCGGAATCGCCGCGCAGTTGACCGCGATGAAGGGGCCGGTCGAGCGGCCGGAGGCGCGGTGCAGCGCGCGCGCCACCACTTCCTTGCCGGTGCCGCTCTCGCCGCGGATCATCACCGCGGCGTCGGAACGGGCGAGACTCTGCACCAGATGGCGCACCTGTGCCATCGCGGCACTCGCTCCGATGATCTCTCCGGCCGATCCACCGGCAAGCGCGGCGCGCAGGCCCCGGTTCTCGCCCTCCAGGCGGCGCTTCTCCTCGAGCCGCGCCACCACCAGCTGGACCTCCTCGCTGCGGAAGGGCTTGATGATGTAGTCCCAGGCACCCTCGCGCATGGTCGCGATCGCCGTCTCGATGGACGCATACGCCGTCATCACGACCACGTCGACCGACGGAAAGCGGCGCCGCAGCTCCTTGAGCAGCGCAACACCGTCCATCTCGCCCATGCGCAGATCCGTGATCACGATGTCGGGCGTCTCCTTCTCGACGGCGGCGAGTGCGGCCGCGGCGCTGGTCACGGCGCCGGCGCGATGGCCCGCGTCCGCGAGCTCAGCCGCCAGCAGCGTGCCGATCCGGGCTTCGTCGTCCACGATGAGAATGTGCGCCATGGTCGATCTACTCCTTTGCCGGCGCTGCCCCCGCGGAAGCGCCCGTATCCAGCGGGAATGACAGGGTGACGTGCGCGCCGGCGCCGGCGGCGGATTCGATCCGCAGCTCGCCGCCGTGCTCCTCCATCACGGATCGCACCACGGTGAGGCCGAGACCGCTCCCGTCGACGCGCGTCGTGAAGAAGGGCCGTGTCACGTCCTTGAGCATGGCGGGTTCGATGCCGGGGCCGCCGTCGGCGACGGCGATGCTGGCGCTGTCGCCGTCGCGCTGCAGCGTGACCGCTATCGTCCCGCCCTGCGGGGTCGCCTGGACGGCGTTCAGCAGCACGTTCAGCACGGCCTGGCGCGCGCGGCGCTCGTCGCCGCGGATCACGAGGCCGGCGGCTTCGTTCACGCGCAGCGCGATGTGCTTTGCCGCCGTCTCCGCCTCGATCGCGACCAGCGCGCGCCGCAGGATTCGCTCCACCGCCACGGGTGCGAACGCGGCCGGTTGCGACTTCGCGAACTGCAGGTAGCCGGTCAACACGCGGTCCAGTCCGTCCACCTCCTCGGTGATGTACGCGAGCGCCTCGTCGTCCACGTCGTGCCGCCGCCGCACGCGCTCCGCCGAGGCGCGGATGATGCTCAACGGATTGCGGATCTCGTGCGCGATCGTCGCCACCATGCGCCCCAGCGTCGCGAGGTTGTCCTTCTCGATCATCGCTTCCCGCGCGCGTTCCAGCGACCGGGTGCGGCGGTAGAAGAGGAAGCCGAGCAGGACCACCACCGACGCGTTGCCCAACGAGATCAGGACGATGAGGTCGCGCAGTTCGCGCAACTGGGCGAAGAACGACGCGCCGGCCTCGACGCCGGCCACACCGATGACGGCGCCCGCGGCGGAGTGAATCGGGGCATACGCGCTCTTCATGTACACGTCCCCCGTGCGGTAGAGGCTCGTGTAGGCGGGCACGCCGGCGCGGGCCAGGGTCACCGCGGCGGCATCGAGCTCGATGAACGGATTCTCGTCGCCGGGTTCGGAGTAGCCCGCCAGGTCGATGGCGGTGCGCCCGTCGGCGGAGACGACGACGATGTTGGAGAGCTGCTGTTCGACGCGCGCCACGAGCAGGTCGTCGTAGAGCAGCGGGTCGATGGTGCCGGCCGTCAGCGAGTCGGGGCGCGCGTCCTCCACCTCGTGCGCGACGGCGGTTGCGATCGCGCGCAGGCGCTCGCCCAATTGGGCGTCGAGATGGGTGCGTGCGCGGCGATAGAGTGCCAGGTTCGAAAGGACGAGCAGGGCCGCGAACGCGGCGAGAAAGACCACGAACACCGTGGGTCGCGTCCGCGCGGATACGATGGGTCTCTGCATGGCCGGTTGCGCCGCCCGGGCGCGGCGGCTTCCGCCATTCTAGGCGCGGCACCGGGAGCGCGACAAGGGAAGAAGGCCACAAACGGCGCGGGCCCGCCCCGTGTGGGCGAGCCCGCGAATTCACAGCCGCCGAATCGAATCGCTAACGGATCACGACGAACTTGCCGATCTTCCGCTTGAACGCCGCGTTCGTGTCCGTGTCGACCGAGAACAGGTACACGCCGCTGGTGACGTCCTGGCCGTTGCGGCTCACGAGGTCCCACTCGACGGTCCCATTGCCGCTGCGCCCGTCGAAGTTGATCTCCTCGACGAGGTCGCCGGCGATCGTGAAGATCCGGATGGTCCCGCGGTCCGACGGGAGGTTCCGGAACTCCACCTTGATGCCGGTCGGGTCGTCGTTGTTCGGGCCGAGCGTCCACGGCTGCATCGACTCGGTCGTCGCGGGGTTGGGCACCACGAACACCTGCTCCTCGTCGTATGCGTAGTCCTGCTGCGACGGGCCCGCCGGCTCGATGAACATGAAGTTAGACGACGGGTCGCCGATGAGGCCCTCCGCGTAGATGCGCGCTTGCTCGTCCACGATCACGTGGTCGCCCGCGGTGACGGCGTAGAAGTACGGGCGGCCGCGGTGCATGGAGCGGTCGACGTACCGGTAGTATTGCCGCCCGCGGTCGGTGAGCCCCATTTCCCAGGCGGCAAGCGCCTCGAGCGTATCGCACACCTCGGGGGTCACACCCTGCGGGCAGGGAGGCTGGCCACCGGGATACTCGGTGAGGTATTGCTTGATCGTATTCATCATGTCCCGCTTCGCGGACGGGGACAGGATGTGCTTCAGGGGTTCATACCGGTACCTCTCGAGCCCGGTGTCCTCGCCAAAGTTGTTCACGATGTCCATGCCAACGAGGAGTTTCCACAGCTCCCTCGGCGGGCCGTTGTCCGCCGACGTGCCGCTGGGGCGCGTCCAGTTGTCCGCCCGGAAGACCCGGTACCCCTCGAAGTCGTCCGCCAGCGTCTTGACGTCGGGCTGGGTCTCGCTGAAGTTGTCCCAGTAGACGGTGACGCCGTCGGTCGACGTGTCGTCGATGCGCATGAAGGGCGGTGGCGGCGCGGTACCGACGATCCAGAATATCTGCGTCTCAGCACCGTTCACGCCCGTCATGAACTTCAGGGTGTCGTCCGTGGCCGGATCGTACCCGCACGCGAGCCGGAACAGGTCCTCCTGCGCGCAATCATTGTTGATGTAACGGTACTGACCGCGGGGAATGGTGATCGGCGGTGCGTTCTTGAAACGGCACGTGTCGATGGCGATCCCTTCCGCCGGCCCGTCGACGCGGGTCTCGCGGCCCGCATACCCCGTCGGAATGGGGTCATTGGACTTGATGATATCGAACCACGCGCCCTCGAAGGTCAGCTGCGCATTGGCGCCGTTCGCCTTCATCCCCTCGAGACGGTTACCGATTACGAATGCAGTCTGAAACACGAGCGTGCTGCCGGGCAGAAGTTCCTTGAACGGGCCCGCCGCCATGAGCATGCGGTAGTCGCGCGGCACCTGGGCGTCGCGCTCGATCACTCGCGACGAGAGCAGCTCGTAGCGCTCGAAGTCGTTGGTCGGGTCGCCGCCCTCCTCGAAGGACGCGCTGCCGGAGAAGTTCGCGTAGGTGCTGATGCCGACCCGCCGGGGTGCCACCTCGCCGGTCGGATCGATGGTGTGGTCGAGGAACATGATGCCGAGGTAACCCGGCGTCCGCCCCGCGTCGCCGTCGGCGTCGAAGACGAACGCAATGTCCATGGACACCGGGCCCAGGTCGGTGCAAACCACCGGCTCCGCAATGCGGCCGGTGGCGTCATCCTCCCAGTAGTTGTCCACGTCGCGCGGGCCGGCGTCGCCGTCCGCGAAGAAGCCGATGAAAACGTCTTCGAGGAC
>DASTOO010000217.1:0-3667 GCA_035762505.1 Candidatus Krumholzibacteriia bacterium | reverse complement strand
CTTCACACCGCTCTTGACCACCGGGGTCGACGCGACCGGGACCGAGGTGGCGCTCGCACATCGCTGGTGCATGGGCTTCGTCGAGGGGATGCAGATGCACGAGGCCCACTGGTTCGGCCGGGCCGACGACGAGCTGCAGCGGCTGCTGCATCCCATCAGGCTCATGTTCGCCGACATGCTCCTGATCCTGAGCAAGTCGCCCCCGAAGCGGGTCAAGCGGCTTTCGTTGGAGGAAATGAACCGGTTCGCGGACGCCATTCCGGATGCCGTGATCGCGCTGCGCTCGTACTGGCGGCAACACCCGGTTGCCGACGAGCCGGCGAGCGTTCGCGGCGTACCAAAGGTCGGACGGAACGATCCCTGCCCGTGCGGAAGCGGGAACAAGTTCAAGCACTGCTGCGGGGCGAGCGCGGGAGTGCGTGCGCCGGAGCCGGGGCGTGGTGCGGCGCCGCCACCGACTGCGCAGCACGTCCGCGGCCCTCGGGAGAAAGGCACGTGGATCGCCGGTCTCGCGGAGTTTCCAGGATTCGTGGACGGCGAAGGCCCACCCTACCGCCCGGTGGCGGCGCTCGTGCTCGATGGCGAGGGTCTCATTCTCGCAGCGTCCTTGCAGCGCCCGGAGAAGCGGCAGGAGGCCGTGACCGACGCGGTGCGTCAAGCGCTTGGCGCGCCCACGACGGGCGAGGTCCAACGGCCGGATCGCGTCGTCGTCCCCGCGGCGGAGCTGGTCCCGCTCATGAAGCGCGCGTTGCCGGGCGTCAAGATCGCTGTCGGTCCCACGCCCGAGCTGGACGCGGCGCTGGCGTCGTTGCGGGATCGCACGAGCGCGCCGGGTGACGAGCACAGGACGGAAAGCTACCTCACGGCGGACACCACGCCCGACGCGTTGTCGGCGTTCTTCGATGCCGCCGCGGAACTCTACGAGCACGCCCCGTGGACGGTGGTTCCGGACGACGCGAGCCTCTTTCGCATCACGTCATCGAAACTCGACCTGCGCGGTGGGGTGGCGTGCGTCATCGGGCAGGCGGAAGAGAGCTACGGCGTGATCCTCTTCGATTCGCCCGGGGACTGCGAGGAGTACCGGCGTCTCGCCCGTCTCGCAATGTCCGAGGACATGCCGTCGCGAGGACTGCCACGCCACGCCGCGTTGAGCTTCGAGCGGGCGCAAGATCTGGCGCCCGCGCTGCGCCGGGAGATCGGCGCCCGCAAGTGGCGGGTCGCGGGGCCGGCCGCCTTTCCGCGCATCATGCTGGTCGAGCCCGACATGATTTTGCGCCCGCCCACGCATGCCGACTACCGCCGCATGGAGGGCGTGTGCCGCGCCATCAGCCGCCTGATCGACACCGAGGCCGGGCTGTCCCGCGCCTGGGAGGGTGCGCGAAGCCTCCGGCGGCGCTTGACGGTCGAGGTGGAGGGGATGCCGGTGTCGGTGACGATATCGCTTCGGTGAGGGTCGTGACATCGCAGTATGACCAGCTACTACCGGCAAAGACTCTCCGGCCGGCGCCTGCAACGCTGTTATGAAGTCGCCTCTCCGCGCGTGCAGCATGTGAGGTGAGGAAACGAGGTTGGGAGTTCGGCTCCGCTTGTTGATCGCCGCCTGTCCGTAGTACCATCCCCGCGCAGCCACGATCCTGGGGGAGCCCCCTTTCCCCGAGCGCGTCGATCTCTTTGACGATGGCGTCCAGGCCGTGGTTGTTTCATGGAGGTAGCGATAATGAGCAACGAGACCAACACCATCCGGCTCCACCGCGTGCTCCGGGCGACACCCGAGCGCGTGTACCGCGCGTTCCTGGACCCCGACGCCATGGCCAAGTGGCTTCCCCCGCACGGATTCACGGGCAAGGTGCACAGCATGGAGGCCCGCGTCGGGGGCGGGTACAAGATGTCATTCACCAACTTCAGCACCGGCAAGAGTCATTCCTTCGGGGGCACGTACATCGAGCTCAAACCCCACGAGCGCATCCGCTATAAGGATCGCTTCGATGACCCCAATCTGCCGGGCGAGATGACCGTGACGGTTTCGCTCCGCGCGGTGAGCTGCGGCACGGAAGTGGACATCGTCCAGGAGGGGATTCCGGCCGTGATTCCGCCCGAGATGTGCTACCTGGGCTGGCAGGAGTCGCTCGCGTTGCTCGCGCACCTGGTCGAGCCGGACATTCCGGACGAATGAGAGTACGCGCTTTCTTCGCAAGCTCGTACGTCCTGGTTCTCCTGGCAGCCGGGGTCAAAGGTTACAATCAGCCGGGGTCACTTCCGTGACCGGGATGGTGTTGCCGATCCGCAGGATGTGGGAGGGGTCGTAGCGAGCGAAATGCTCCACGTGATCTGGGATACGCGCGGCTACTTCTTCTGGCTCCTGGTCGTTTCCGTCCTCTGCCTCATCCTCGAACGGATCCGGCCGTGGCGCAGGCAGCAGAAGCTGGTGCGACGTCAGTTCGCGCAGGACCTGTTCTGGCTCTTCTTCAATGGCCACTACACGGGCGTGCTCGTCGCGTCGATGGCCGCCTTCCTCTTCGCGTGGGCCGTCCCCGCGATCGACCGTGCCAGGGCGTTGAACCTCATCGCCGGGCAGCCGCTGCTCATACAGTTCATGGTGTTCTTTGTCATCAAGGACCTCCTCGAGTGGATCGTGCACAACTTGCTCCATCGGGTTCCCTGGCTGTGGGAGTTCCACAAGGTCCACCATTCCATCGAGGAGCTGGACTGGATCGGCAACTTCCGCTTCCATTGGATGGAGGTCGTCGTCTACCAGGGCCTGACGTACCTGCCGCTCATCGTCCTCGGGGTCGACGGCCGCGTCATTCTCGTGATCGCGGTGGTCTCGACGCTGATCGGGCATTTGAATCACAGCAACGTCAACATCTCGTGGGGACCGCTTCGCTACGTGCTGAACTCGCCGCGCATGCACGTATGGCACCACGATCGCGAGTGGCCCGCGGACCGGCGCTTCGGCGTCAACTTCGCGGTCTGCTTCAGCGCGTGGGACTGGCTCTTCGGCACGGCGTACTGGCCCTCGCCCGAAGAATCGCCCGAGCAGCAGCCGCGACGCCTCGGGTTCCAGGGCGACGATCGCTACCCGCAGAGCCTCCTCGGCCGGTTCTTCTTTCCGCTCTCCCGCGTGACCCGCCGCCCACGCAAGAGTTTCACCCGTCGGTAAGAACCCATTCTTCTAAAGGAGAACGATCATGAGCAAAGAGACCAGCACCATCCGGCTCCACCGCGTGCTCCGGGCGACACCCGAGCGCGTGTACCGCGCGTTCCTGGACCCCGACGCCATGGCCAGGTGGCTCCCCCCGCACGGATTCACGGGCAAGGTGCACAGCATGGACGTCCGCGTCGGGGGCGGGTACAAGATGTCATTCACCAACTTCAGCACCGGCAAGAGTCACTCCTTCGGGGGGACGTACACCGAGCTCAAGCCCCAGGAGCGCATCTGTTACAAGGACCGCTTCGACGATCCCAATCTTCCGGGCGAGATGACCCTGACGGTTTCGCTGCGCGCGGTGAGCTGCGGCACGGAAGTGGACATCGTCCAGGAGGGAATTCCGGCCGTGATTCCGCCCGAGATGTGCTACCTGGGCTGGCAGGAGTGCCTGGTACAGCTCGCCAATCTGGTCGAGCCCGAGATCCCGGACGAGGGATAGGTGGCGAGCGCCTGGTTCAC